>RGMU01000215.1 GCA_010021705.1 Chitinophagia bacterium
AAGATTGATGTCGGTAAGGGGTTGTATCATTTTGGCAGCGTTAGGACCTTGCACCGCAAGTAGGGCTGTGCGGTCGCTGATGTCTTCTATCTCCACGCCATAGGTGTTGTGGCTACTAATCCATTCATAGTCTTTGGCTATGTTAGATGCGTTTACCACCAGCATATAAGTTTGGTTAGGCTCAATGCAATACACCAATAGGTCGTCCACTATACCGCCATCGTTGTTAGGCATACAGGAATACTGTGCTTTGCCGGCTGTCAGTTTTGAAGCGTCATTGGTCGTAACGGTTTGTATAAGGGTAAGAGCGTCTTTTCCTTTAAGAATAAACTGCCCCATGTGGCTCACGTCAAACACGCCAGCATTGTTGCGCACCGTATGGTGCTCATCGTTAAGCCCGCTATAGGTGATGGGCATATAATAGCCGGCAAATTCTGCCATTTTTGCCCCTAAACTTTGGTGTATGCCGGTAAATGGTGTGTGCTTTAAGGCTACTGCTGCTGTATTTTCCATATATACTACTTGTATTTTGCTTTGAGGTGGCAAGATACAAATTTAATGGTATATTTGGGTAGGTAATTTGTGTTGGGCATTGGTTTTTGAAAAGGGATAGTGACTTATGCGACAAGATGCATACTAAAATAAAAAGGGGCTATCCCATTTAGACAGCCCCTTTTAATACGTTAACAATAAAACTATAGCTTCTTAAACTGGCGTATAGTCTTAGAAAAATAGTCATTTCCCTGAATACTATACTGATAAACGGTATCACCTACAGCGGTGCTTAGCGAGTCATCAGCACCATACAATGAGCCTAATGGTGTTTCTTGCATAGGTAAATCAATCGTACTATCGTCTATTTGAATAAAATAAGCGGGTATAATAAATTGGGCATTAGAAGTAGAATATAAAACCCCGCCAACATTATCTGTGCGATATAAGCCCGTAGAAAGTTTAGTAACATTAACGGTATCGTTATTAGATAGGCGATAATATTGACCCGCAAGATTAGACAATGGGCTAATATTGGTTACTGCCACATACACCGCTTTTGTACTCTTCATACCATAAGCGTTTTTAGCAGACGCATACACTATATTAAGACCGGGCTTGGTGTTGTCTAATGTGCTTTTATCAATTACCACTTCGCATGTTTGTTTATAAAAAGTATCATAAGCTGTGGCACTAATATCAGGTAAAGAACCACCTACCGGAATAGTATAATATTGAGAACCCGAAAAGGTGATGATAGGATAAGACACTGTAGCCAAAATAGATACATTATCATCCTTTTTTTTGCACGCTGCATATAAAAGAAGCAATGCGGCAGAAGCTATTATTAATTTTTTCATTTTGTTGTCAGCTTTTCTTTTGAAAGATTAATTAAAATTTATCCCACCAAACGCTTTCGGTTAGTTCTTTAGTTCCGGGATACTTAGAGTTACGAGTGCTTTCTGTAGAAGGATACTTAAAGCGTTTAGGCAATGCCGAGCCTATAGTAGATGCTATAGACGGTTTGAAAAACGAAGGATAGCCGGTACGGCGATATTCTGTCCATGCTTCAAAACCCTGTGTACCACACATGGCAAACCATTTGCCGGTTATAATGTGACGAACCATAGCAGTAGTAGAACCACCGGTAGGAAATACACCCCAATAAGCAGGAGGGGTACTGGTAGAAGCGTCTCCATTTATATAAATATCATAAGCGGTGGCACCGTCTGTACCCGTTTCGGTAGTTAAATTAGCTGAATTGTATAAAAAGCTTTCTTCAACGCCTTTGTAAAATAAAGTTTCAGCTTGAGCAGGAGTAGAAACCCAACCTCTTGCCGCAACTTCAGCTTGTAAGAAATACGATTCGGAAGCACTCATAAAGATAAGTGGAGCTTTACCTGATTTTGAATTACTTGCATTACCGCCTACATGATAGCTAGGTAAAGAGAAATTACTAATAGATGATGTTGAAGCAAAACCACCTTGCACCAAACCTGCCACACTACCGTTGGATAATGCTTCATAAAACACATAAACACGATAATCGTTATTGGCATTCATGCTATCAATGCAAGTTTTGCTACCCACAAGGTTTTGCGTACCGTTTAAGCCGGTAGCATCAGCGTAAAGCGGGTTGCTATTGGTAGTATTGCTACCAAAACTGATGGTAGCATCATCGCCACGAGTCATAAATTGAGTATTGGGGTCTGCATAAAGTGCCGCAACCGCTGTTTGTGCCCAAGTAGGGTTTATTTCGCTAAGGCGAGTAAGGGTGCGCAATTTAAGCGTATAACCAAATTTTCTCCATTTGTCCATATCGCCTCCATATATCAAGTCATCGCTTCCGGGGCTAACAGAAGTCATATTAATTAAGGCTTCAGCAGTGTCAATGTAATCAATAATACCCCTGTAAACTACCACTTGCGAGTCATAAGCAGGTGAGCTAATACCCTCCTGACCTTTCAATGCTTGGCGGAAAGGAACATCACCCCAACCGTCTGCAATAAGCTGAAAAGTATAGGCACGCATTAATAAAGAAATCGCTTTGTAGTGCCTGTTCTTTTCCTTATCAGCTTGCAAACCTAATTGGTAAAAGTTTTCACAAGCAGAATATAAGTTATCCCACGGATAGCTGAATTCGTCTTGCCCCATTGTGTATTGCTCTACGCTTTTATATTGAGAAGCAATAGGGCTTTGCGTCCAATAACCAGCCCAAAAACTACCGTTAATTTGTAAATCTACACCATAAGCTGAAGACAGGCTTAGCTGACCGGCAGGAAGTAAAGTAGCAAGCGTTGCGGTTTTAGCAATGTTAGGATTGGTATTAACATCTAAAAACTTTCTACAGGAAGATACTGCCAAAAGCGAAATACCTGCCAATGCTGCAATAATTAATTTTTTATTAAGAAACATAATGCTGTTGTTTTAGTGTGTTAGTGTTTAGAAGGTTGCTTTTAAGAATATACCATAGTTACGTAAAGAAGAACGACCACCAAAGTTGAACCCTTGACCATTTGTAGTACCCGCAGTTGACATTTCAGGGTCATCAAACTGATTGCTTTCAGCAGTCCATAAAATTAGGTTGTTGCCGTAAATACCTGTTTCTAAACCACCAAACGGAGTTCGCTTGGGTAGAGCAAACGATACCACTGACACGGCATACAACTATTTCAACACATCTACTTATACAGGTGTAGGTGGGACACTTACATTTAATGCAGCCTCTCTTAGTACAATATTGTTAATAAGTTATAAAGTGACAGTAAAAATTGAAAACTACTCTGGATACATGACTATAACTCCAGTAATTGACCCAGGTACTACTGGTGGAACGGCTCTTAATGCTGGAGATTCTTTTCAAATATT
>RGMU01000216.1 GCA_010021705.1 Chitinophagia bacterium
ATTATACAACATGGCAGGCAACGTAAACGAATGGGTAATGGATACTTACCGTCCAAACTCTCACGAAGACGTATCTGAATTCCGCCCTTTCCGTGGTAACGAATACATGCGCCCCATGTACCAAGATGACGGTACTATTGAAGAAAGAGACAGCATTGGTCATATCCCTTACCAACGCGTAACTCCCGCAGACCTTGATGCCAATCATCGCTTCCAAACACGCACAGCGAACCTACACGACTACAAAGACGGCGATACATCACTTGGTAGCGGCGCACAGCCTTACGGTAGCTATGCTTACGGTGTTAACTCCCTTGTAAACGACTCTACCAAAGTATATAAAGGTGGTTCTTGGGCAGATAGAGCTTATTGGTTATCACCCGGCACTCGCCGCTATATGCAAGGGCATACAGCAAGTTGCACCATCGGTTTCCGTTGCGTAGTTGACCGCCTTGCCGGTCCTTCAGGCAACAACGAACCCGCAGGCAACAGCTTTGGTACGCAAAAATACCACAGAAGATAATCCTTCTAATAACAATACATTATAACGCTAATCAGCCTTTGCCCACCGGTAAAGGCTGATTTTCTTGGGGATACTGTCAATTCTTTTATAACTTACAGTAAGGAGAATAGGTAGCGGTGGGAGTAGTCATCGGTATTTACCGCTCCATTTTTCATGTCGTTACGATATTCCTTTTCAGATTTTTTTCTGTTTGTGCGGTGTGCTGTTTGGTTAAGTTTAAAGGTTTCTATAGTATAGGTAGCGCGTCTCTGGTCATACTCATTAGCAGCACTGTTAGGGCATAAGCTATAATCGGTGCTTATTTCAAAATAGTTTTCAAAGTTATAGGTTATTTCGTCAGGTTTTAACAATAACTCACTCCACTCTTCAAACTTTTCATCTTGGCAGGAGTTGCACGCAGGAAATAGGTTTGTCCATTCAAAAGCTAATGCAGGATATACGCTTTTAGGTTGAAAATGGTCTATGGTTTTATCGGCTTCCATTAATGGAAAGCCATCGCAGTAGGCACAATGTTGTGCGCTTGCTTCCAAAAGCGGTATTCTTATTTTGTGGTTTAGGGGTTGCTTATCATGTTGGGCCAGTAAAATTGCGCGCCGGGATTTTCAGCCCTCCGTTGTTGGTAATTTTGTGTCCAACGCTCTCTATTTGCTACAAAATAATCAGGTGCTTCGGTTCTACTGTAAGGTAACATGGCTCAACAAATCTATGTTTAAGAATCTGCTTAATTGGCTTACCTCCCTGCCCATAATATTGTCTATCTCAATACTTTTTTGATTTTTAAAGAAAGTAATTAACTCTATACATTTGTTTCTATCTTCAACGTCAATGGTTTCAAAAGAGGTGGGTTTGTAGCTTTTTAGCTTCGTTTTTAGCTCCTGCCATTCATTCATTTTGTCTTCTATCAACACACCAAAGTCGTTTTTTATGCCAAATAGTTCATCTGCTATAGTACTATAACTATCCGCATCTGAAGATTCTACAGCAGGCTTTGCCACTACATAGTCGCCTTCTTTTACTAAATGGTGCACCCACACATTGTCTGCCGAGCCTATCACAAACGGAGAGTGCGTGGTAAGGAATATTTGCGCATTTTTAAACAACCGCTGTATAACCGGCACTACTCTGCGCTGCCATTTGGGGTGCAGGTGCACGTCTATCTCGTCTAACAGCAAAATAATTTTGCGGTCTAAAAGCGGTATGCTATTGTCATACCATGGAGTTTGGCATAACCGTAGCAGCATATCGCTTATCCAGCTTAGCAACGACATTATACCATCGGGAAGGGCATTTACCGTTAGCTCTGTGCCGTTTTTTTTGATAAATACACGTATAGGGTTTCTTACTACAAGAAACTCCAACTTTTCGCCTATTATTTCACTAATAATATCTTCAATCCGCTTTATGTTTTTTTCATAAACCGCTGCACTGGTTAAATCGTTTTCTACGGTAGCTAAGCCTTGCTGCATTTTTTGGTCAGCTATATTTGTAAAATGCTGTCAGTTTTTCCTACGTGGTCAAAACTTAAGGTATTTCTTAAAGGATGTCCTTTATTATCTTCTATTGCTTTTATTTGAGTGCTGATTGTTTTTCTATAGCCGGAGTAGGCAAACGCTGCTAATTCACAAGGGTAATTTTTATTTTGCAAATAAGTTCCTGCGTTATCAATAGTTGTGTGTCTATATTCTGCAAACAAATCTTTTTTCATTTGGCTTCTATCCTGATTGAAAAAATAAACCCTAATAGAAGAGGATGAGCTATTTATTTTTGGCACATCTATCCCTTTACCATTAAAGAAAAAAGTATTATCCCATGCCCTACTATGAAGTGTTTTATCCCACCCCCCCGAAATCTGATTTGCCAACGCCGCCAGAATAGTCGTTTTCCCGGTGCCGTTTTCGCCTACAAAGGCATGAATTTCTGCTTTATTGGGGTCTGTTTTTTCGGGAAAGTCTATGGTAAGGTCTTTAAAGGGACCTATTTCCCTTATGCTAAGCTGCAAAATCGCAAATCGGGTAGCGTATCTTTATCTTGTGGCATAAGCAGTGGTTGGTTGGTTTTTTACTCATTCGCCCAAGCGTCCCGGTCATCGGGGCTAAATTTCCAGGGTGCCATGTTGTTTTCTATGTTGCCAAACATCATGTTCCACTCTTGGGGGGCATTGCTTTCTTCCATTATCAGGTTGCGGCGCAGCTGCATAATAATGTCAAGCGGATTAATGGACACCGGGCACGCTTCTACGCAGGCTTGGCAGGTGGTGCAGGCGCGCAGTTCTTCAATAGTAATGTAGTTGTTGAGCAGGGTTTTGCCGTCATCTGTCCATTGTTTGTTTTTGTCTATGCTGTTCCCCACTTCTTCCATGCGGTCGCGGGTGTCCATCATTATTTTGCGGGGCGATAGCAGCTTGCCCGTAAGGTTGGCGGGGCAACTGTCCGTACACCTGCCACATTCGGTGCAGGAATAGGCATCTAATAGATTTTTCCTACCTAAGTCCATTATGTCTTTCGCACCAAAGCGAATGGGCGCAGGCTCGCCTTCCGGAGCGGGGGGGGCTTTATCCGGCTCCATCATATACAATACTTCGTTTTGTATATCAGGCATATTGCTCACTTGCCCTTGCGGGGTTAGCCTGCCAAAATAGGCATTAGGGAAGGCAAGCATTATGTGCAGATGTTTGGAGTAGGGCAAGTAGTTCAAAAACGCAAATATGCCTATAATATGTAGCCACCAGCAGGTGCGCTCCATTGCTATCAGCACGGGTGTAGAAAGAGACGACAAACCGTTGCTGATTAGGGAACTGATTATAAAACTTGGCGTGGCGGTATAATGCTCGGCATGT
>RGMU01000217.1 GCA_010021705.1 Chitinophagia bacterium
CACCGAAACATATTCGTCAATGGTGGCTTCTTCGGGTGCTGCTGCCATATCCATACTTGCATTTGCAGACCATGCTCCGCCTGCCATAGAAGGGGGTGCTGCCGCACTTTTTGCATAATCCATATTTTTTCCGGATTTACGTTTATACGCCACCACTTGCTTTTGAATTTCCAAATACCATGCGCTTATAGTGGGCGGGTTCATGCCCTCTTGCGGGTTGCCGGTGCTTAGTTTCAGGCGAATGTTGTTCCAATCCACACCGCAGTTTTGGTGCACCTTAGCCTTATAATAGAGCGTAATGGGCTGATAGGTATCGTCTGCCCATAGGTCGTAAGACGGTGTCCAGCCTGCATTGGGGGTAATATAGCTTACCGTGAACGAAGAATTAGTACTTTCTTTGGCATATAGCTTTACCGTAATTTTACCACCCGGTTGGTAGCCTTTTTGTTGCTCGGCATCTAATTGGCTTTTTAGGCGGGCTATGCGGTCATTTATCTTTTTAATTTGCTGTTCTAACTTATATTTTTCGTTAATATAGCCCTCCATTTTGCTATTCACAAGGTCAAGCATTTTTTGAAGCTCTGCCACCGATAGCCCTGTGTGGTCGCCGGTTACCTTTTTATTGCTTTGCAAAATGGCTATTTGCTCGTTTAGCACGGTTATTTTTGTATTCAGGGGCTGCTTGGCATTTTCCATTAGTTCAATGCTATCCTTTAGCTCCTGCGCTTTGGGCGATATGTTTTCAGCCACAAGGTAGTTGTTTTGAAAAGTGATGCCCGTAACCGAAACGCCATTGGTGGCACTCACCATTATGCTTTCTACATTAATATTACCTGCCACATTGGTAAAGCTAATTTCATTATCGCCTTTGGATACCGATATTCTGGCAGTGCTCACCACCTCTGCTGCGGTAAGGAATAGCGTAGCACTGTTAATGTCTAATTTGTGTACGGAGGCTTGCGAATAGCCTATGTTGGTAGCTGCTAAAATCAATAAAAGGCAAAAGGCAAGTGGCTTCATACGTTTATTTTTACGGTTATGGATAAAAGAAATATAAATATGCTTTGGAGTAAGAACGTATAGCTACAGCATATTCCATACCAAGCCAAGTTAAATATGCGTTAATTGCTATCTATTAAGCAATTAAAGCGAAAATATCCTTACGCCGATGCAAAAAAATACCACATTTTTTTAAATTATTTGTAGATTAACACCATAAATAGCAAAGGAAACCTATATTTGTGGTTCAAAAGCGGAAAAAGAACAGACCGGTTAAACCGTTATCATGTATAAAAGATTAATTTCTTTTCTTAAAAAAAAAACAAAGAAGAAACGAAGCGTGTTGCCATTGAAATATAAATCGTTCTTAGCCCGTCCTTACGCCTCTATAGTTTATAATCAGGTTAAGAAAGGCATTTACACTGCTTTGGCAGACCAGCAAAGCACGCTTCAAATGCTGGTGCGCAGTGCGGCGGGCACCGCCTTTAGCCAAGACCACCACCTATCTGCCGTTAGAACCTACGAAGACTTTAAAGAGAGCGTTCCGCTACGGGACTATGAAGCCTTTAAGCCCTATATAGACCGCATTAAGGCAGGCGAGCAAAACGTATTATGGCGCGGTAAACCCATGTACCTTGCTAAAACATCGGGCACAACAAGCGGCGCAAAATATATTCCTATCAGCAAAGAATCTATTGCCCACCACATTAACGGTGCGCGCAATGCGTTGCTTTGCTACATGATAGAAACCGGCAACACCGCCTTTGCTGATGGCAGAATGATTTTTTTGTCCGGCTCGCCGGAAATGGAGCGCATAGGGGGCATTCCTACCGGCAGGCTTAGCGGCATAGTCAATCATTTTGTACCGGGCTATCTGCGCAGCAACCAACTGCCAAGCTACGAAACCAACTGTATTGAAGATTGGGAAAACAAATTAGAGCGCATAGTAGCAGAAACTTTGCACGAAGACATGACGCTTATTAGCGGCATTCCCCCATGGATGCAAATGTATTTTGACCGTTTGTTAGAAAAAAGTAAAGCTAAAAACATAAAAGAGCTATTTCCCAACTTGCAGGTGATAGTGCATGGCGGTGTAAACTTTGAGCCTTATAGCGAAAAGTTAAAATTGTCGTTAGGCGGGCATGTAGATATGATAGAAACATATCCCGCATCGGAGGGCTTTTTTGCCTTTCAAGACCGTGTGGGGCAAGAGGGGCTACTCCTAAACACCTATGCCGGCATTTTTTATGAATTTATACCGGCACACACCTTTAACGACCCTAACCCCACTCGGCTGTCGCTGGCAGAGGTAAAAACCGGAGAAAACTATGCTATGGTAGTGTCCACCAACGCGGGGCTATGGGGCTATAATGTGGGCGATACGGTAAAATTTGTGAGCACAAATCCTTACAGATTGGTAGTAACGGGGCGTGTAAAACACTTTATATCTGCCTTTGGTGAACACGTAATAGCCGAAGAAGTGGACTATGCCCTATCTATGGCAGCCAAAGAATTGGGCATATCGGTAGTAGAGTTTACGGTTGCCCCTATGGTGCAGCCCCATAGCGGAAAGCCCTACCATGAGTGGTTTATTGAATTTTCCCCCACTTCCGCCCCTATAAGTGCCTTAGCTGCCAAAATAGACCACTATATGTGCCAAAAAAATATTTATTACAACGACCTCATAAGCGGAGGCATATTGCAGCCCCTGCACATCACCCCCATTAAGCAAGGAGGCTTTGTGCAGTATATGAAGTCCATAGGCAAATTAGGCGGGCAAAACAAGCTCCCGCGCCTTGCCAACAACCGCGCCATAGCCGATGCGCTACAAGCGTGGGTGGTGCGGTAAAAGTGGATAAATTGCGAATATTTTTTTAGGAATTTTAAGTACCTTTGTTCTATCACAGACAGTATGTGCGCTATTTTTGCGCGCATGGCAAAATGTGCTGTGCTAATATTAATACAAAACATCATTACATAAATATATTTTAGCATGAGTTTAAGCATTACGGGTAAAGTATTATATATAAACCCCGCAGAAGTGGTAAAAGACAAAGACGGCAAGCCTATTCAATCAAAAGCCGGCGGTGAATTTTCAAAAAGAGAATTTGCCGTAGAAATAGAGAAAAACATTAATGGTTCGCTCTATTATACTTATGCCAAATTTGAAACTACCGGTGCCAAAATGACCGAGCTTGACAAGTTCAATGCCGGAGATATGGTAACGGTTGACTTTGAAATAAGAGGCACCCGCTATACCAACAAAAAAACAAACAGAGAAGACGTTATGAGCAGCTTAGCTGCTTGGCGCATTAACTATGCCCCGCCTCC
>RGMU01000218.1 GCA_010021705.1 Chitinophagia bacterium
TTGTTTGAATTCAAACAAACGTTTAATTTTGCCCCCGATTTAGCATGGAATATAATCAAAAGCAACTTACTATTATTAACGCAGCCGAAGCCCTGTTTGCAGAGCAAGGTTTTGTAGGCACATCAGTGCGGGATATAGCCCAAAAAGCCGACGTGAACATAGCCATGATTTCATACTACTTTGGTTCAAAGGAGAAGCTAATGGAGGCTGTGTTTCAACTTAAATCTGAAAAAATAAAGCTAAAGGTAGATAGCCTATTGGCTGATGATTCTCTGTTTCCGATTCAAAAAGTGCACGCGCTGATAGACGACTACTTAGCGCGCTTTTGCAAGCATCAAATTTTTCACCGCATTATACTGCGCGAAAAATTGGCAGAAAATGAAACATCAATAGGCACTTTGCTCATGGAAATGCGCTTAAAAAACCTTGAAGCCATTACCAAACTTATACAGCAAGGGCAAGAGGAAGGAAGTTTTAAGGCATCAATTGACATACCCTTAGCCATGCTTACCATGGTGGGGGTGCTTAATCAAATGCTAACCTCTATACCCTTTTATCAAAAAGTGCACCATTTAGAACACTTAACGGAAGACGAGCTAAGCGGGCACGTTCAGCAAGTTTTTTCTGACCACTTAAAAAATCTATTCAACAAAATATTATTAAAATGACATCAACCACAATGAAATTCCATAAACTTTTAGCAATAGGCTTAGTTGTTATTTTGCCTTCCGGCTTGTTGCAGGCACAAGCTCCGGCAGAGAGTAACAAGCGTAACCTATCTATTAAAGAAGCTATTGACCTGTGTAAGCAGAATAGCGCACAACTAAAACTTAGCCGGTATAAAACAGAAGAAGCCGAAGCGCAAATTCATGAAATGCGCAACCACCAACTGCCCGACCTTAAAGCAAGCGGTAGTTATTTGCGCCTTAGCAGTCCTACGATTGACTCTAAAATAAAATTGGGAGGAAGTAGCTCTTCGGGTAGTGGTGAACAATCAGCGGGCAAGCCTACTGTAAACCAAGCAGCCTACACACTCATCAACACCTCTCTACCACTATTTGCGGGATTTAAGATTAAGTATGGCATAGAATCGGCAAAATATGTAGAAAAAGCAGCACAGCTTGACGAACAAACCGAAGAAGATGAATTAGTGTTGAACGTTATTAACGCCTATAGCAACCTATACAAAGCATGGCAGACTATTGGCGTGCTTAAAGAAAACTTGCAACAACAAAATACACGCCTTACCGACTTTGAGCACTTAGAACAAAACGGCATTATATCGCACAACGATTTGTTGAAGGCACAACTGCAAAAGTCAAACATACAGCTTGCCCTCTTAGATGCGGAAACTAACTATACCACCGTATGCTATAATATGAGCCTTATGATGGGATTAGCACAAAACCAACAGTTTATACCCGATAGTCTTACTTTCACTCCGTCAACAGAGCCTCTTACGGCATGGCAGCAAACAGCAATAGAAAACCGTAAAGACATGGCACTGATAGATGTTAGACAAAAAGCAGCAGAATATGGCTTAAAAGCCACCAAAAGCGATTATTTCCCGGCATTGGCAGTAACGGGAGGCTATGTTGCAGCAGATATACCCAACATTATAACCATTACAAACGCATTTAATGTGGGCATAGGGCTTCAATACAACATAGCATCTATTTGGAAAACACCCGCCAAAGTAGAGAGTGCGCAGTCTAAAATACACCAATTAGAAGCCATGCGGGGAATTACGCATGATAAAATATTGATGCAAAGCCACCAAGCCTACCAAAACTATGTGTATAGCCTTAGTAAAGTGGAGGTATATGCCAAAGCGGTGGAGCAAGCTACCGAAAACCAAAGGATAGCAGAAAATAAATATAAAAGTAACCTTATAACAACTTCTGACCTTTTAGAAGCGCAAATCACTACCCTGCAAGCCAATATGAACTACAAGTTTGCCCAAACGGACAGCTATGTAGCTTATAAAAAACTACAACATGCCTGCGGCAAATTATCTTATTAATCAATTAAACATACAATAAAATCATGTCTCAAACAGCAGCAACAACCCCCAACGCTCAACCGGCAGCTTCGCCTGCCCCTGCCAAAAAAGGCAAACCCTTTGTTATAGTACTCTTGGTATTGGTTATTGGAGGCGGTGCCTTTGGTATTTCTAAATACACGCATTCGCAGCATCACGAAGAAACTGATGATGCCCAAATAGAAAGCAACATAAGCCCCGTTGTGCCACGCGTGGCAGGCTATGTGGCTAAAATAGCAGTTAAAGATAATCAGCAAGTAAAAGCCGGCGATACCTTAATTGTATTAGACAACCGGAATGAGCTAATACATATTCAGCAAATGGAAGCAGCCCTAAAAACAGCTGAAAATAACCTGAAAGTAGCACAAGCCAATGCAGAAGCTTCCAAAGCCAATATTACAACCGCACAAGGAAGCGAAAACACCATAGAAGCACAAATAGAAGCAGCCAAAGTTACCGTAAAGCGTGCTAAGCAAGATTATGACCGCTATGCTACCCTAATAAGCGAGCATTCTATTACACAACAGCAATTTGAGCAAGCCGAAGCAGCAAAAGAAAGTGCTGAAAAACAATTAGCCATTCTGTATCAGCAAAAAAACACGGCTAATAGGCAAATAATTGCCGTAAACTCTCAAAGCAATGCCATTAGTCAACAAATAGCCGTTGCAGAAGCTACCATAGAGCAGAAAAAGGCAGACTTAGAGAACGCTAAACTTAGCCTAACCTATACTGTTATCACAGCACCACAATCAGGTTTTATTGCCAAAGTGCCCATTCAATTAGGGCAGTATTTGCAGCCGGGTCAGTCGCTTTTTAGCATTGTATCTTCTGAAAAGCCCTGGATAACAG
Organism: Chitinophagia bacterium; assembly: GCA_010021705.1. Classification (GTDB taxonomy): domain Bacteria; phylum Bacteroidota; class Bacteroidia; order Chitinophagales; family Chitinophagaceae; genus RGMU01. The sequence continues at coordinate 2,891 of RGMU01000218.1, forward strand.
CCAATTTTAAAGAAACACAAATGGCAAAAATACATGTAGGGCAAAAAGTAACCGTGCATATAGATGCCATGCCCGGCAGTATCTCGCAGGTGCGCGAGTGCGCCGGGGAGCTACAGCGCTTCGCTAAAACCAGCCATGTGCCCGTCTTTATCATCGGCCACATCACCAAAGACGGCTCTATCGCGGGTCCGAAGCTACTGGAACACATCGTAGATACCGTCCTGCAATTCGAAGGGGACCAAAACTACGCCTACCGGATTCTGCGCACCCTGAAAAACCGCTTCGGCTCCTCCGACGAGATGGGCATCTACGAGATGCACGGGGGAGGCCTGCGCGAAGTCAATAACCCCTCCGAACTCCTTCTTTCCCAAAAAGAAGAGGAACTGAGCGGCAGTGCGGTCGCCGCTACCATCGAAGGCCTGCGCCCCATGCTCA
>RGMU01000219.1 GCA_010021705.1 Chitinophagia bacterium
TAAAGGAGCATAAACGGGAATATCTTAAACATGCCTCGCTTGGTGGTGTGGGTAAGGTCGGCAAGGGGGAGTAAGAAGCCTATAAAGGCTAAGCCTACATATACTAATACCACACCATAAAGGGCTGTAATGGCTTCCGGTTCTATTTTTCGCTTAATAGCCATGAAGCATATATCTACTGCCAATATGGCTGTAAAAAAGTGTGGGAAATAGCCGTAATAGTTGTAGGCTACTTTAGAAAAGTCGGGGAAGAGCAATACGGTACTCATTTCTTTTAGACGAAGGAAGAAGGGCGATAAATCGCTCAAGTGTTTGTTTACATCGCTGCTAACGTCATATTTAATGGGTATAAAGTATTTTACAAATATATTCATGCACAAGAAATAGACAATATACGGAAATACGTAAAGCATAGCCAAGCGAACGGCAGTGGATTTCCACTCTTGTTTGGATTGAAAGTGATGCCACAGTATGAGAGGTGTTACCATAACTACCAAAATAAGGGTTTCGGTACGGATATAGGTAGCAATGCTATAGAAGAAGACAGCATGAGCAAAGTAGCTTCCCTTTTTGTGCTCAAAGTATTGGTGAGTGAAAAATACGCCCAAAAAGAGGAATATCATGTTGCTGTAATCAAACAGCATAAGGTAGGTATAGGCAAAAACTTCAGGCATACACAGAAACATGAGCATGAGCAATCCCACAATCACGCCATGCAATTTTTCACGGAGAATGGCAGAGATTAACAACATGAAATGCACTACAAACACGCTTAACCACACCTGCCCTATGGGTTGTACAAACATTTTATAAATGATTTGCAGCGAGGTAATGAATGGGGGCTTTAGGTAGTTGTTGGTGCTGTCAAGGTCAACAGCAAAAAGGGAGTTGATAATGTGATGTTCAATTAGTGCCACTTTAGCCATTACTTCGGGTCCGGAGGTCATATCACGCGCAATGGGGGGATAATAGAAGCAACGCCATGCACTTAAAAACAGTAGGTAGCCAATGGCAATAAAAAAGGGTATTTCATATATTTCAACTGCATCAAAGTTAATAGTACCGTTTTTCCATGCTTTTAGGCGAATTAAAACGATAATGGCACTTAGCAAAAGCGCAATTACGGCAAATAGTCTGAGGTAAGTTTCGGCATCGGCATCTACCTGCATACCTTTAAGGATAACCGGCAAATAGCCTAAACAAGCCCCTAAAAGCAAGGCTGCGGGATAGGTGGCGGTTTGCCATATTTCGGCAAAGGAGGGCATTTTCCATTGCTTAGCACCCATAGCAAGCGGTATGGCAAACAAAACGGTTAAGCCGGCAAGGCAACCCGCTACAGAGCCGGTAGTGATGTCTATATGTGCCAATTCTAAAAAGAAAGGTAAAAGCGAAGCCATAGCCACGCCGCTTATCATAGAAAGGGCATAAGCAAACAAAGGTCTAAGCTCAAGTTTGAACAACTGTATTAGCCCCCTGCCACAAATAAAATGGGATAGTAAAAGTGCTATAAAACCTATGGTGTTCATTTAATGGTTAATGATTAATGGTCAATGATAAATGGAGATATTATCAACCCTATTCCCTTTATAGGCAGTATGTAGTATGCTATAAAGAGGGTTTGAATTGGCTAAAGGTTTTGAGATATTGGTGAAGCTCGTCTTTAGACCTGATAGGCTGAAATACAACGCTTTCTTTGCCAGATGGTAGTAATATCCAATTAGCGTTTTCTACGTTTTTGCCCGTTGTCCAAGTGGCTTTTACACCGGATAAGTAGTAAAACACACTGGGTTCGGGAGGGAAAAGGTATTCTGCAGCTCCAATAGATTTTAGATAATCTTTTGGGGGAAACAGCACCATGGGGTCTTTGGTTTTGAAGGACGTGGTGTCTAATGTTTTTTGAATATATTTAACAATCAACCAAGTGTTTTGGTATTTATACTCCATACGCTCTTCATAGCCGGTTTTGGCAAACTGCTCTTCCATCACGGCATTTGGACTGAAGATAAAGGTATTAAGCCAATTTTGGGTAAGTTCATTATTATAGATAACAAAGACAATTACCAATGACACCAATAATAAAATGGACTTTCTTACTATCATTTAGAATAATCAGGGGCAATAATTAAGAATAAAGTACAATAATACAACAACTTTGCACATATTTTGCGGGTGTGGGCAATTATTGTGTAGGTTATTCAGGGTAAATAACTAATTTTGCACACTAAATTTTGAAATAGGACATATACAATCAATTTTTACAATGGCAGACTTACGCTTACAGCGCAACTTTGGTATCGCCGCACACATTGATGCAGGCAAAACAACTACCACCGAGAGGATTCTTTACTACACAGGTGTGAACCACAAAATAGGCGAAGTGCATGAAGGTGCAGCTACTATGGACTGGATGGCTCAAGAACAAGAGCGCGGTATAACTATTACATCGGCAGCAACAACATGCTTTTGGAACTTCCCTACCGTACAAGGCAAAACTACTCCTGATTCTCAAAAGTATAAATTCAACATTATTGATACTCCGGGGCACGTGGACTTTACCATTGAGGTAGAGCGTTCCATGCGTGTGTTAGACGGTCTTGTGGCTTTATTTTCTGCGGTTGATGGCGTTGAACCTCAAAGCGAAACGGTATGGAGACAAGCCAACCGTTACAAAGTGCCTCGCTTAGGCTTTGTGAACAAAATGGACCGTATAGGTGCCGACTTTTTGATGGTGGTAAACCAAGTGCGCGATATGTTGGGTGCAAAAGCTGTACCGCTTCAGTTGCCTATTGGTGCAGAAGACCATTTTAAAGGTGTGGTTGACCTTATTCAAATGAAGGGTATTATATGGGATGATGCTACTCAAGGTATGACCTACACAGAAGTGGCTATTCCTGCTGATATGAAAGAAGACGTTGACTATTGGCGCGGTCAGTTGGTAGAAGCTGTTGCGGAATATGACGAAACGCTAATGGAGAAGTTTTTTGAAGACCCTAACAGCATATCAGAAGCAGAAATACATGAAGCGGTACGCAGGGCTACATTAGACCTAAGCATTATTCCTATGATGTGCGGCTCGGCATATAAAAATAAAGGCGTTCAAACGGCTTTAGATGCCGTTATTCGCTATTTGCCTGCACCGGTTGATATTGAGTCTATTAAAGGTACAAACCCTGATACAGGTGAAGAAATTGAACGCCATCCTAATGCTAAAGAGCCGTTTGCTGCGTTAGCATTCAAAATTATGACTGACCCGTTTGTGGGTCGTTTGGCGTTTTTCCGTTGCTATTCAGGCAGATTGG
>RGMU01000220.1 GCA_010021705.1 Chitinophagia bacterium
CCATGCTACTGCCCCCTATTGGCTTTTTAGCCGTGATGCAATACCACAAAGAAAACTTTGTAGATTGGCAAAAAGCAGCCATCATTTGTGCTACCTTTATTATAGGCAGTTATTTTGGGGCAAAATTGGCATTGTCGCTACCGGTAGTTGCTTTGAAGAAGGTATTTGCCGTGTTTTTGCTGTTAGTAGCAGCAAAATATTTGTTTTTAGACAAGTAAAGCCCCTTTTTACCGTAGTTTATCATATTCATAACCTCATAATGCCTAACTTTGTTGCAAATATACACAGATGTTAAAATTTACCAATAAGGACGTAGAAGACTACTATGACCAAACAGAGGTGCACTATCGCATTCACTGGAATTTAGAGCAAAGTTTAGGTCTTCATTATGGGATATGGGAGGCAGACACAAAGTCGGTGCCGGAGGCGGTGATTAACACCAACCGCAGGCTTATGAAATTGGGCGAAATAGCAAAGGGTATGCACGGCTTAGATGCAGGTTGCGGTGTGGGAGGCTCAAGCATATTTTTGGCAAGGCAGTTGGGTTGCACCATGCACGGTATCACGCTTAGCAAAAAACAGTCTGAAACGGCTACGGGCTATGCTCAAAAAGCGGGAGTAGGTGAATTATGCACTTTTTCGCAACAGGACTACACCCAAACCAACTTTGCCGACAATACATTTGACTTTGTATGGAGTATAGAAAGCATGGAAACTGCGCCGGACAAAAGCAAGTATTTTAAGGAAATGTACCGCGTGCTGAAGCCCGGCGGCAAAATATTAATAGCCGACATATTTAAGCCTTATGAATATGATATAGCCAACGAAAAAGAGATGCAAACCATGCTCAACGGCTGGGCTATAACCGATATATTGTCTATTGAAGGGCTAAAAACTACCGCCACTGCCAATGGATTGAGCATACATAAGTTAGAAGACGTGAGTCCGGAGGTGGAGAAATCGGTGGAAAAAATATACCAAGCCTGCGTATGGGGTAGAATAGGCACTAAACTGTACAACTTGTTTAAAGATGCCAGCCCCTTTTCTAAAATACACTACACCACCGGCTTAGCGCAAAAACCTACCTATTACGAGAAAAAATGGGGCTATTACTTAGCCGTTTGCCAAAAACCTAAATAGGTTTAGCTCACCGCATTAGTGTGAAGGTATTAAGCACCTAAACCAAGTGCTATTATTTTAACTGCGAAGTCAAAAAAGCCGTAACTTAGTGTATCTTTGCGGGCATTTTACGGCTTCGTAGTACAATGGATAGTATAGGAGTTTCCGAAGCTCTAGATTCAGGTTCGATTCCTGACGAAGCCACTCTACTTTAACAAGCGGGAATATTCGGCATTGTGGGTTAACAGATATACCGCCTTATCAAAATAAGCATCGTAGCGCAAACCATTTACGGCACGCCCCTTGTTATAGAAATATCTTGACACTATTTCGTTTTCTAAGCTCTGCCTGATGTGCTCTTTATATTTTAAGAGTTCCTCCTTTTTGTCATGGGCTAATTTCTGCCTTAGTGCGTCAAATTCCTTTTTGGCTTCACTGTACTTATTTTCTTTTATTGCCATGTTTTTTAGCGAATCAAGCTCTATTTCAAGGTTTGATTTGTAGGCATAGTCTTTGTTTGCCATCCATTTTATAAAGTCGTTCATTTCGCCATCGGTAAGCGAAAATAAAGCTGCATCGGCAATAGTGGGGTGCTTGCGCACATAGTCGGTGGCATAGTCAAACAAATAGTTTTTGGTAATAATGTTTGCTTCTATGGCACTTATGGCAGGCTCTTGTAGCTTTACATCAGGCTCTACACCACCCGCACTAAACACTGCTCTGCCGTTTTTTGTTTTGAATTGTCTTTTTAATGAATCGGCAAATTTGCTGACGCTTTTATCGGCATTGCGGTGGCTATAGTCTAAGGCTTGTATGCAGCGTCCACTGGGCGTGTAGTAGCGGGCAATAGTGAGCTTTAGGTGAGAATTATAGCCTAAAGGTCTTGTTACCTGCACCAAGCCCTTACCGTAAGAACGCTCCCCTATTATCACTGCGCGGTCTAAGTCTTGGAGCGTTCCTGCCACTATTTCGCTACTGGAAGCCGAAGAATGGTTGACAAGCACGGTAAGGGGTAGTTGTGTATTCCAAGGGTTGTTTTGGGTAGTGTACCGCTTTTCTATGTCAGGGGTTTTGCCTTTGGTTATCACCACATTTTGCCCTTTATCTATAAACAAATTGCAGATAGATACTGCCTCTTCCAACAGCCCTCCGGGGTTGCTACGGAGGTCTAATATTAGCCCTTTAAGGTTAGGATTGGCTTTGTAAAGACTGTCAAACGCATCGTGCACTTGGCGTGAACAGCCCTGCGTAAATTGGGTTAACTTTACATAGGCAACGTTTTTATCATCTCCCGTGAGCGCGCTGTAGGGTACACTGCTAATCTCTATTTCGCCCCTTGTAATTATTTTTTGCGATTCTACTTTAGTAAAAGGGTCTTTTACACGGATAGTTAATTTTGTTCCCGGTGAGCCTTTTAGCAACAAGCCTAAGTCGTCCACACTTTTGCCTGCTGCGGGTTCATTGTCTATTTGCAGCACAAGGTCTCCGGGGTGCAAACCTGCCTTTTGTGCGGGGCTATTTTCAAACACATCGCCCACATATATATCGTTGCCCCGGTGCAGCATATTAGCCCCTATGCCTCCATATTTACCGGTAGTCATAAACTGATACTCTTCCACATCGCTTTCGGTAATGTAGTTGGTATAAGGGTCAAGGTTTTCTAACATTGCGTCCACCCCTTCTTTCATTAGCCTACCGGGTTCTATGGGGTCAACATAATAGCTGTTAAGCTCCTTAAACATATTATTATAAATATCTAAATTTTTAGATACTTCAAATAAATTTTCGGTAGAAGTGGTTTTGGCTTGTATAAACAGCAACACTATGGTGCTAAGTGCAACACCTGCAATGAAGCCCCTGAATGGCTTTAACTTATTAATGTATTTCATATTTTGATGACTGCCCACATTTTATAGGCAAGATAAGCCACATATCCTTGCCAAAGTAATAATAAATTGCTAACGGTGGCTATAATAACTATTTTTTAACCTCATGTACAATGACAAGGCAATGGCGAGTGAGTTTAACTTACGGTAAATCTACTACAAGCACTAAAAACTGCCTATCATCAGCTATTTTCTTTAACTTTGCACCATGCCGGCTATCAACTCACAAATACGCTACGATTGGGCTATGAAACGCCTCCTTAGAGACAAGGAGAACTATGGCATTTTGAGTGG
>RGMU01000023.1 GCA_010021705.1 Chitinophagia bacterium
CCGGTAATGGTGTGTAGCAGCTTTTGGTGGGGATATTGCTTGCCGGGCTGTCCGTTAATGTATAGCATACCGTCGCGCACTTCCAGAACATCGCCGGGCATAGCCACACATCGTTTAATATAGTTTTCTTCTTTGTCTATAGGTCGTGTTAAAATTTTATGGTCGGCATTCAATGCAGCCCGGTTGCCACGGTATCTTTCACGGAGTAGCTGATAATAGTCGCCGGCGGGGTCATCAGCAGTTACGGTATCACCGTTAGGAAAGTTAAACACCACCACATCGTTGCGCTCTATCTTTAAGAAGCCGGGCATACGGCGGTATTTCCACTTTACGGCATCGGAATAAGACGGTGTGCCTATAAAAGGAATGGTGTTGTGTAGCAGTGGCACGGCAATGGGCGTAATGGGCATACGCGGACCATAAGCCAGCTTACTGACAAACAAAAAGTCGTTGACCAACATACTACCCTCCATACTGCCCGATGGAATGGTGTAGGCTTCAAACACAAAGGTGCGGATGATAGTGGCTGCAATAATGGCAAAGAGGGCTGCATCCAACCATTCCCTTGCACTACTTTTCTTTTTTTTCTCCGTACCGTCAGCCTTTGGCTTAGTAAATAGTTTCATTATATTTATCAATAGATTTTGCGCTAATTGGCAGTAAAATAACTGCAATCCTACCATTTTATTACAAACCGCAAAGTTAATCCATGAATATTAACATGATAGGTGTATAGTTGGGGGAGATATAGAAGGTATGAGTGCTTATTTTATGGCACATATTACCCACATTTCCATACTTTTTTCGTTTATTACTGTATTTCAATTTTATTTTTCTACATTTGTAGGTTTATACTATATTACGGATAGCAGTAGCATTAAAAATAACAATGAAGGCATTTTATATTTTCACATGTTTATTGTCTTTGAACAGCGTTGTTCTATGGGCGCAAGGTGAACCTTGGAAAAATTATCCACCTGACCCTAAATGGGAAGTAAGCGCAAGCTATGGGGCAAGCATTATCACTAATCCTAAAGGACCTTTGAATGATTATCAGGGCACTTCTACCAATTTTGTGCGTGATATAGCCATTAAAGGTACTTATATGATAAGCCCTCGTTTCAACATAGCGTTAGACATCGGTTTCAGAAAGTGGACATCTAAAGCCATGTGGCTACAGCCCTACTATTTTGGGCAGTCTATCAACCCTACCGAAGTAAAAATATCATTCGGTAATCCTGCCATATCAGAGTGCTTGCAAGCTAATTACTGCTTTCCGCACTATTCTAAGTTCCGTAATACAAACAATGCAAACCTTTATGTAGGTGCTACATTAGGCATTGTTACCACAGTGAGCGATGGTTCGGTGGCTTATGGTAAATACAATGCCCCTCCTGATTCTTCTTATCAGGTGGTTACTGCTTATAATTATGCACAGGGCATTGGCTACACCATAGGTTTCCAAGCCGGTTATACCCGCTACATATACAGAAACTGGGGGCTGAATATTGAAGGCGCAGTTAGGTATGTGAATATGGCAACCGATAAGCCTATGGGCAAAGCCTACCTTGATGGTAATGACAAATACCACATGATGCACTTCCCCATAAATATTGGTGTAAAATACCGCTTTAACCGCCACCAATAGGCTTGGTTACCCTGTACTTCAGTACAATATTGCACCCACATCATTTAATTAACGCTATACCTTAGTATAGCCAACGCACAACGTATAATACTACTCACACTTTCCGGTGTGTTTCTGTAAACCTTTGGAATAGGCGTATGCCAATGGCATGTTATCCTTTTTCTACGAGCACCCAAAACAGGCGAACAGTGCAAAGTGTAAGTAGTATCATGTTAGTTGTGGTGTTGTATGTTAATTAAGATAAACGGTTGCTTTCGGCATATATACCGTGAGCATGGTGTTGGGGAACAAAAAGCAGAAGGTAGAAGGTGGTGCTGCATTTGCGGACGCTTGCGTTAATGGCTTGTAGCCAAAGTTGAGTACAAATTTCTTCATGTTTGGTGTGTTTTAGTAAAAGTTAAACCATAAGTGTTTTTTCGTTACTCTTGTTAATGTGTCATTGAAAATATTTACTATTGAATTACTATTGTTTTTAATTCGCAATCAAAATGCAATTATATAGTTAATTATATTTCTATCACAAAGATACGCATTGTTTGAATGTAAACAAGTGGTTAATGATATTAATTGAATTATTTAACTATAGATTAACTAAGCTATACTATTTTACCTCTTTTAGCCATTGCTTGTAGGCATCACCCCAGCCTTTCCATTCTTTAGCACTACCTAACGAAAAGTTATGAAAAATGGTGATAAGCAGGCTATGGTTTTGCATTAGGTATTGCTGCATTTGCGAAAGAGCCTCAAAAGCACTTTGAGAGGATAATTTTTGCTCATATAGGGCTGTCGTATCCATAAAGCAAAACGGATATATGCGCAGGTTAGTTACTTCATCCATAAATAAGTCGTACCATAGAAAGCTACTACCGGTGCCGGCTCTAAAGCCTAAATGCGTGCCATAGCCCATAGAATAGTCGTTATCTATACCTTGTTCTATAAGCAGGCGATAGGTGTCGGGTATGGTGAACTTAATGTAATGCTGACGTGAAATGGTAATAGATTGCCGGATAGTGCTTTGCAGCACATTTAATTCCCTCCTAAATGTGCGGGCGTTGTGTGCATAGTAAGACGGATGTATGCCAACAGTTCCCGTTTCATGTATATTTTTAATAATCTGTTGCATGGCAGGGTGGTGAGGCAATATATTTTTATCATACGCCGTGGTGTGTAGTGCGCTTAGTATAAAAAATAGGGGCTTCGTTGAGTGATGAGTGTGGAGTTTGCTTATGGTTGAAAAGCTATCGTAGGGGTCAGGTACAGCACCCGTGTTTACCTGGTAGCGGTGTTTTAATTCGCTAATATTGCCGGTGATAATATTTTTTAATACTGCCCCTGCTGTGCGCATAAAGCCTTTGTGAAGAAAGGAATATGCAATGTCTATATCATAAGAAGGAATGTAGCTAAAGGCAGGGTAACGAGGTTGTATTGCCAAAGTCTGCGTTATTAATGTACCAAAATGTGTAACCCAAATATCCACAATGGGAACGGTCAGTACATTGAGTTCATACAAGATGCTACAAGATGCTTTATAGCGTTGGTGTTTGTCAAAGCAAGTATTGGGGGCATATTCTTCATATCGGCTTAACAGGTAAAATATAGCTGAAAGAATATCAAAAGGCAGGCTGTAGCCCGCAGGTTCATAAAACAACACCGGATATTGCTGCCAAGTGCCGGTTGCGGATTGTATGGGGGCTAAATAGCCTTCATTTTCTACTGGTCCGTCTGTTACGCATAGCTCTAACAATCCGGCTTGCGGGATAGTAATTTGATTGCCCAATGTTGACAGTGTACCATAAACAATGGTAGCCTTTTCTATGCTATCCGTAAATTGATAATCTACACCTAATCGCTCCTTAAAAACCCAATCTAACACATATATGAGGCGGTTGGTGCGCTTAGGGGCATAAAAAAGTATATTATCCATAGTGATTATACGGTGACAAAAGGATTGTTTATTAACAAATAACGGCAAAAAACACCCTCAGGCACTTACTGCCCGGTATTATAATCATCAAAGATAGCAATAAAGCCTATCTTTTTTCAGGGTTGATAGACTTATATCTATCGCGCATGCTTAAAAATAGAGCCATATTAATAGGCTTAAAATGGGCGTGAGACTTAGCAGGATATTTGCCTAATAAATGTACCGGACGCGAGGGGCGTTTTTCAAAGCCACCACCACAATTCGGGCAAACATTGTTAAGAATATTGGTAACGCAATCTCTGCAAAAAGTGCACTCAAATGTGCAAATCATTGCGTCTGTGGCATGATTAGGTAGCCCTTTACCACAGTTTTCGCAAACCGGACGTAGCTCTAACATAAGGTGTAATTATTAACTTGGGTATATGCCAATAATAGCAACTGCTAAGTTCAGAAAAAAAATGAATATTGAAAGTTAAATTGCAATAAGATGAATAAAATATAGCCAATATGGAGTTAATTTATCTATTCTTCCCATAAAAACGGAAATAACAAGATACTAAGTAGCATAATAAGTACATCAAGGGCAAGCAATATACCTAACAAAGACTGCCAACCTGTGGTATAAACAGGACTGATAGCAACAATCGCCAATTTGGATAGGATAGAAAGTAGGGGTGCGGCAAGCGGAAATCCTAATATTGCCATGAGAGCGGCATTTTGATGGGCACGTGCCGAAATAGCCGATAAAAAAGTATAAAGAATAGATAAGCTAAAGCCCCCCACTAAACTGATGCCAACAAACAAACCGGGCTGCGCAAGCGGAAAACCCAATAATACCTGAAACAGCAGCAAAGTAAGCAAAGTAATGCCCAACATCAACAAAGTGCTGTAAATCAGCTTGGCAATAATAAATGTAGAAGGCTTAACGATGGTGTAATAGTAACGGAAGCGCGCCGGAGACTCTTGCAAAAAGCTTTTGGCAATGGCATTTACCGTAACAAACAGCTGTGTAAGCCAAAAAAGCACGTTCCAAACCTCCGGACCCGGCTGTCCTGCCATCATATTAATGAGAAATACCGTTCCGCCGACATACAGCAACACCCCGTATAAAGTGTGTTTTTGCCTCCATTCTAACAGTAAATCTTTCTTTAATAGGGCAAAAATGGGCTTAAAGAAGGAATTTTTAGGGTAGCTCACAAAAAAGTTGAAAAAGTTGAAAAAATATTTTGAAGATACAAAAATAGTGATTATCTTTGCAGTCCCAAAAAGTTCTTTAGTACAAATGCGGAAGTAGCTCAGCTGGTAGAGCACGACCTTGCCAAGGTCGGGGTCGCGGGTTCGAATCTCGTCTTCCGCTCATTAAATTCCGAACCTTTACGGTTTGGAATTTTTTTTATATACTTCTTTTCCTAAATGGCATTGAAGTCTATGCCTTGGTGGCGGAACAGGTAGACGCGCAGGACTTAAAATCCTGTTTGCAGCAATGCGAGTACGGGTTCGATTCCCGTCTGAGGCACTAGCCCCTTGAATTTTTTGTTCAGGGGGTATTTTATTGTTATACCCGCAAAAAGTTCCCGTAGCTAAATTTTAAAAAAATACCAACAAATCCCTAAAAATATATTATTGTTATTTTTTGTGATAAAAGTGGCTATAGTTCGGCACATTTTCGTATATTGCGTGATTAACCACACCGGCAAATGAAAAGATTATTACATACACTTATAATGGTGCTATGTACGTCAATTAGCGTACATGCACAATACAATGCTCCGGAAAATAGAAATTGGACATTCGGCAACCGTGCCGGTGTGCGTTTTGCACCCGGTTCCACTTCTACTTTTACTTCCAGTATATCCACAAGTGAAGGTTGCGCATCAGTGAGTGATGCCGCAGGGAATTTACTATTCTATACAGATGGTAGAAAGGTATGGGACAGAAGCCATGCCGTAATGCCATCAGGTAGTTCTATTGCCAGCTTTACCACATCAAGTAGCTCGCAGGGAGCATTAATAGTGCCGGTAGTAGGCTCTTCTACACAGTATTATGTATTTTCGTTAGAAAATGTTGGCTTTAGCGGGGGTGGATTTTGCCACCTTGTGTATTGTAGAGTGGATATGAGCCTTGCAGGTGGTATGGGAGACGTAGTTTCATCTACCATAGGCACCGCTCTTAATAGCGATTTAGGGGAAAAGATGTGCGCCATAGCGGGCAGTAGCTGCAATGTATGGGTAATGGTGCATCACATAGATAGCAATATATTCTTTGCCTATAATATCACATCTGCGGGTTTATCAACTACTCCGGTACGTTCTATCATAGGCTCTTTCACTAGTTCAAGTTCTCGTGGCTATGGTGCTTATGGTATAGGTGTGATGAAAGGCTCGCCGGACAGAAGCAAAATAGTAACCCAAACTTATAATCCTTCTGCCGGCTATAAAGGAACACAGCTATTTGACTTTGACCCTGCTACGGGTATCGTGTCTAACTGCAGGGTGTTGGATTCTACATCAGATTGCTACGGTGCTGATTTTTCGCCTAACTCAAGGTATTTATATTCAGATGAAGCAGCGGGTAGTGCTCGCATTATTCAATATGATGTTTCCGGCAGTACAGCTGCCGCCATACGAGCAACGCGCTATACAGTGGCTACGGGTTCGGGCTACCCTCAAATCAATTTAGCACCGGACAGTACTATATATATGATTGGTATATCCGGTACAGGTTTTTTAGACCGTATCCGCAATCCCGATGTTGGAGGAAGCGGGTGTAACTTCGTTTCACATGCCATTACCCTCGCTTCCGGCACTAATGGCATATTTGGACTGCCTAACATGGTAGTAAAGGTATTGCCGTCAGATACTACCTTTTATCGCCATGATACCGTAGCTTGTGTACCTATACGCGGTAGTATCAACATTTCTTCTCACCTTTTTGATTCGGCATATACTTGGTTTGATGGAGGATATACCACACGTACACGTTCCATAACTGCTGCCGGTACATATATATGCATGTCAAGCTCCGGTTGTAGTTCCAATATTGATAGTATTGTAGTATCGCCTAATATACCCACATTGGCTACTGTGAGGCATGATAGCGTCATTTGCCTATTTACCGGACCCATTACCTTGCCTGCACGTTCAGGCTATCCGTTCAGGGTTTGGGATAACGGCACAAGCGGAACAACAAGAGGGATTACCGGCACAGGGGTTTACTACTGCCGTGTATATGACTCTTGCTTGAATGCAGTGGTTGATACGTTTAATGTTATCTACTTATCCCCCGACACCACCATAAACCGTTCTCATGATTCATCGGTATGTATTACGCGTGGTAGCTTGGTGCTGAATGCGCCTCCTTACGCCTATACTCGTTATTCGTGGAGCAATGGAGGTACGGGGGCATCTACGGTTGTAACCACATCGGGTACTTATTTTGTTCGTTCTACCATAGGTTGCCATGTTGATGTTGATACCTTCCATGTAACGTTCATTCCGCAACCGGTGGTTAACTTGGGCAATGATACGGCATTTTGCATAGGGTCATCTATTACCTTGCGGGCAAGGCAGCCGGCAGGGTATAGCCTGCTTTGGAATACGGGAGCATCAACAGATTCGCTATGGGTGGGTGCGTCAGATACCTATTGGTTGCGCGTAAGCAACGGCTGTGTGGTAACGGATACCATTCATGTATTGGTATCTCCATTTCCGGTGGTGGACTTAGGTTCAGACTCCTTTAATTGCGATGGACGCGCTTATACCTTGCAGTCCTCTGTGCCTTACACTTCGCCTACTTATTTATGGAATACCGGCGCAAGTACGCCATCTATAACCGTTACGGCTACGGGTACTTATTGGGTAAGAGTATCGGTGGCAGGGTGTGCAAGTGCAGATACTACACACGTAACCATTATTTATGATACTATTAATTTAATTAACAGAGATACTACCGTTTGTAAAGGCAGTGTATTACTGCTTGCTGCCTACATTAACCCCGTGGCTACTTGCCAATGGTTGCCAACGGCAGGCATACGCAACAGCACTTATGCCGTTACCAGCATTCGCCCCGATACATCGGCTACGTATGTGTTGCATGTTTATATCACGGGTTGCCCTGAAATTAGTGATTCGTTCCGCTTGAATGTTGACCCGCTACCCAATGTAGTGTTGGGCGGTAACAGGCGAACTTGCGAGTTTGATACGTTGCATTTGCGCCCATACGTAACGCCATCATGGTATAGCCGGTATCGTTATGATTGGACACCGGGCACTTATTTAGACGATTCTACGGTGGCAAATGTGATTTATACACCGGGACTTACGACAAAATATATCTTAAAAGTGTCCACCGATGCGGGCTGTGTGGGCTATGATTCGTTAGTAGTGAATGCAGGTAGGGGTAACTTCTCTAATCCCATACCTGATGTATCGGTTTGCCCGCATGATTCAGTAAAGTTAACGGCAAGCGGCGGTTCAACGTACCGTTGGCTACCTAACCGTTATGTTGATGACAGCACGGCAGCATCGCCTTGGATACGCGCCATAACCACCACGCGCTACATGGTGATAGCCACAAGCACGGAGGGCTGTACGGATACACAGACCGTTAAAGTAACGGTATATCCGGCTGCGGTGGTATCTATCCCCGATACGGTTCATTTGTATGCGGGCGAAAGCTATAGCATAAACACGGTGAGCAACTGTAGCTATTTTACATGGTTTCCGGCAGTGGGTTTAGATAATCCTACAGCACCTAATCCCACACTACTACCGGTAACAATAGGCGGAACCTACACGGTAACGGCAACAACCGATAAGGGTTGCAAGGCAGTGGACAGCATAGCGTTTATAGTTGACCCACATGCGCTGTTTACCGTGCCCAATGCGTTTACACCCGGCAACATCATTAACAATAGATTTAAGCTGTTAAGGCGGGGCGATGGAGTGTTGCAACACTTCAGGATATTCAACCGTTGGGGCAATGTAGTGTTTGAGACGCAGAACATAGACGAGGGTTGGGACGGCATGTACAATGGCGAGCCACAGCCGTTTGGCGTTTACATCTACGAAATCAGTGCCAACAGCAAAGACGGAACACCGTTCAAAAAGCGGGGTAATGTAACGCTGATACGGTAAGGTGGTTTTTTGTATATTAGCCTAAGCGTTTATACTATGGCAGAATATAATATTGGAGATGCAGTTGACCGGCTTTTTGAAGGCATGCACTGGAATGCGCGCATGTATAGCATTCGTATGGCTAAGGAATGGCAACAAATAGTGGGTAGCACTATTGCAAAATACACTTATAATATCAGCCTTTGCAACCAAGTACTTACCATTACTACCGATGTAGCAGCATTAAAGCATGAGTTGCGCGCCGGTAAAGAACACCTTATTAAAAACATCAACGATTATTTTAAGAATAAGGTCGTAACGGATATTGTGATTACAGATATAGCCGTAAAGCCCAAAGAGCCTCATTCTAATTTACTCCGCAATGGCTAATACAAATTCTTTGCCCTTTTGCAATAGAATGTAACGGTTGTTAAGCAAATCAGCGGATGTAACGGTGTGTGTAGCACCTACTTTGGCTTTGTTAATACTTATGCCATTATTTTGCAGCAAACGCTTTGCTTCACCCTTAGAAGGCATAATACCGGTATCAAACAAAAATGAAATAATATCAATACCCGCATTCACAGAATCAATTGTCGTATTAACTTGCGGCACACCCTCTAAAACCTCTAATAATTGTTGCTCGTTTAATTGTTTTAGTGCGTCAAATGTGTTTTTTCCGTATAATATTTCAGAGGCTTGCAATGCAAATTGGTAGTCTTCTCGGCTATGCACTAATACTGTTAGCTCTTCTGCCAGCATTTTTTGCAGCGTTCTAAGGTGTGGGGCTAATTTATGTTCTTCCACGAGTGCATTTAACTCTTCAATAGACTTAAAAGAGAAAATATATGCCATGCGGATAGCATCTTCATCGCTTAGTTTCAGCCAATATTGGTAAAAGCGATAGGGCGAAGTGCGCTTAGGGTCAAGCCAAATATTGCCTTGTTCTGTTTTACCAAACTTTGAACCATCGCTTTTGGTAATAAGAGGGCTAACTAAGGCATAAGCCTCGCCTCCGTTTTTTTTGCGGATAAGCTCAGTGCCGGTAAGCACATTGCCCCACTGGTCGCTGCCGCCCATTTGGAGCTTAACATTATAAGTTTCATACAAATGATAATAATCATACCCTTGTATCAGCTGATAACTAAATTCGGTGAATGACATTCCCCCGCCTTCCAAACGCTTTTGCACGGAGTCTTTAGCCATCATATAGTTAACTGTAATGTGTTTGCCTATATCGCGAATAAATCGTAAAAATTCATAGCCTTTGAACCAAGTATAGTTGTTCACTAATACCGCTGCATTAGGAACGGATACATCAAAATTTAGGAATTTTCTTAACTGTTTTTCAACGCCATCTATGTTTTTTTGCAGCGTCTCTTCGTCTAATAGGTTACGTTCTGCGGATTTTCCGCTGGGGTCGCCCACCATTCCTGTAGCACCGCCCAACAAGGCAAAAGGCTTGTGCCCTGCATTTTGCAAACGCAATAGTAGTGTAATTTGTAGTAAACTACCCACATGCAGGCTATCGGCAGTAGGGTCAAAGCCTATATAGCCTGCGGTCATTTCTTTTTGTAGCTGTGCCTCGGTTCCGGGCGTAATATCATGGATTAAGCCTCTTTGGCGTAAATCGTTTATAAAATCTGTCATAGCATTAATTGCTTGGCAAAGGTAATGTGTGGTAAAGTAAAAAATTAGCTTATCTGCTTTGAGCAGATAGGCAAGAATATTTGTTGTTGCTTATTAGCCTAAACATTCCCTAAAAATGGCTGCCATTTTATGCCCTTTTTCTATGATTTGTTCTTCTGTCCATAGTAGGCTTATGGCAGTTGATATGCAACGACTTATTACGGCATCGCTTTGAGGAACGGGCTTATTTGCAGCGTCCATTATTCGTTGCCGGTAGTCTGTAGATAAATGGTTATAGGCGCTTGCAGCCTTTAAATGATACCATTTGTTAATATAATGCCAATTATTGTTGTGCCAATAAAAATTACCCGTTAAGCCGGCTTCACCCATTTTAACAGTGGCTTGGGCGGCTTGTTCTTCGGTAGGAAAAAAGTAGGATAAAAACGAACCGGTGTCGCCTTCAGGGTCGGGAATGTGCCTAAAAGTCAGTCCCGCAAGTTGATGTTCCTCTATTGTTTGGCGCAAAAGGGCATTGTTTTGGCGTTGCAGTGCCAAAAACTCCGGTAGTCTTCTAATTTGCGCTAAACCTACGGCTGCGTTTAGTTCGCTTATTCTATAGTTTACACCTATATATGGGTGAAGGTCTGCGCCTCGGTCTTTGCCCTTATGGTCGTGTCCGTGGTCGGAATATTGGTCGCAACGGGTGTATATTTCGGTATCATTGGTAATGATAGCACCGCCTTCTCCGCAGGTTATTAACTTAACAAAGTCGAAAGAGAAAGTGCCCGCCGCGCCTATGCTACCCAAAGCCTTGCCTTTGTATGTACCACCAATGGCTTGGCAACTGTCCTCCAATATTTTAACATTATGTTTTTGGGCTATTGCCACAATAGCGTCCATATCAGCCATAGAACCGCACATGTGCGTTACCATAATCACTTTGGTGCGCGGCGTTAATATTTCCTCAAGCCGTTTAGGGCATAGCGTAAGAGATTCGTCAATTTCTGCCAACACCGGCACTGCTCCTACGGCAATAATGGCTTCAAAGCCTGCCACAAAGGTAAAGGTGGGCATTACCACCTCATCGCCCATACCCACGCCCATAGCGGTTAAAACTGTAATCAAGGCAGCCGTGCCACTGCTTAGCAAGTGCGCGTGTTTTGTATTAAAACGGTTGCAAAGCTCTCCCTCCATTTCGCGGGCTTTCCAATGCCCCTTACGCAAACCGTCAAACCCCATGCGCATAAGCACACCCGTTTCCAACACATCTGTTACCTCTTTACGCTCTGCATCACTCCAAAGTTCATATCCGGGCATAGACTAATTTCTTTTAATAGTTTAATAATAATGCAAATGTAAGTGTAGTATGTCATACTACTTTCTTATTGCGGATAAAATTATTTTTTTATGAATATTGCAATACTTGCAGCGGAATAGATAACTTTACAAAAAAATAGAACATGAAAAGGATATATCAGTTAGCTGCAATGGGTTTATGCGCTACATCTTTATTATTAAGTAGCTGCGGCAATAATGGCGCAAAGCCGGAAACCGGAGCAACTACCGACAGCAGTCATGCACAAAAGATGCCCGATATTGCCATAAAGGCAGCGAGTGCTTCGCCTGAATTTCCGAATGCGTCTCTTGAAATAGCCGGTATCACAACTGCGCCACAAGGTAAAGACAGTACAAAGGTAACTTTCAACTTTACCGTAAAAAACTATGACCTTAAAGCCCAAACTGCCGATGCCGCAGGTAAAGGTTGCGCCAACAGCGATAAAGGGCAACATATACACTTTATTATGGACGACCAAGCCTACAAAGCATTGGTGTTT
>RGMU01000221.1 GCA_010021705.1 Chitinophagia bacterium
GCAAGCGCAAGTTGTCCTTGTGTATTTAGACCTGCATTATTTCCAATAGCAACTGCATTATCTCCTTGTGTATTACTTCCTGCACTATTTCCAATAGCGATTGCACTAACTCCTTGTGTATATTGACCTGCGCTAATTCCAATAGCAACTGCACTCTGACCTTGCATACTTCGTCCTGCGGTATTTCCAATAGCAACTGCATTGGTTCCTTGATAAGTTTGCCCTGCTTGATTTCCAATAGCAACTGCATTAGTTTGTTGACTATCTTGACCTGCACTAATTCCAATAGCAACTGCACTATAACCTTGATAATATTGACCTGCAAGTCTTCCAATAGCAACTGCACTATAATTTTGACTGTCGAATCCTGCACTAGTTCCAATAGCAATTGCATTACTTTGTTGAATACTTTGACCTGCACTACTTCCAATAGCAACTGCAGTCTGACCTTGCGTACTTCGTCCCGCGGTATTTCCAATAGCAACTGCATGGAATCCTTGTGTATTTTGTCCAGCTTGATATCCAATTGCAACTGCATTGAATCCTTGTGTATTTTGTCCGGCGGTATTTCCAATAGCAACTGCATTTGATGTTTGATTAAATTGACCTGCTTGATAACCTAAAGCAATACTATTTTGTCTTTGTCCTGAAGCACCTGCTTGATATCCTATTGCTAAACCGTAACTTGCTTGTCCTGAATAACCTGATTGATATCCAAAAGCAATACTGTATTGTCCCTGTCCTGTGTATCCTGCTTGATATCCAATTGCTATACTACCAGTTGCTTGATTAAATTGACCTGATTGATTTCCTATCGCAACTGTATTTTGACCTTGTAAATATTGCGCTGCTTGGTATCCAATCGCTATAGAATTGTCTCTTTGTCCTGTTTGTCCTGCAAAACTTCCTATTGCGATTGAATTTGTTCCTTGACCTGATTGTCCTGCATTTTGTCCAATAGCAATTGATCCACTAAACTGATTAAATTCTCCGGCTTCGGATCCAATAGCAAGCGCAAGTTGTCCTTGACTTATATATCCAGCTTGAGAACCGATTGCTATTGCATTTGATAATTGTGATACATTTCCGGCTTGATATCCTATAGCAATTGCAGTATCTCCTTGAGTACCCTGTCCACATTGATATCCAATAGCCACTGAATTTGTTCCTTGATTTGTTTGCCCTGCTGAATTTCCAATTGCAACTGCACTAACTCTTTGAGTATTTTGACCTGCCCTAATTCCAATAGCAACTGCATTCTGACCTTGCATACTTCGTCCTGCGGTATTTCCAATTGCAACCGCATCACCTCCTTGATTTGTTTGCCCTGCGCTGTTTCCAATAGCAACTGCACCACCTCCTTGTGTATTGTATCCTGCTTGATTTCCAATAGCAACTGCACTACTTCCTTGTGTATTAACTCCTGCACCATTTCCGATAGCAACTGCGTTAGCTCCTTGTGTATTAAATCCTGCAAAACTTCCAATAGCAACTGCGCTACCTCCTTGTGTATTTTGTCCTGCATAATTTCCAATAGCAACTGCGCTACCTCCTTGTGTATTTTGTCCTGTAAAAAATCCAATAGCAACTGCGGAATCTCCTTGTGTATTTTGTCCTGCTAGAGTTCCAATAGCAACTGCGTTATTTCCTTGCGTACTAAATCCTGCACTATTTCCGATAGCAATTGCGGCAGCTCTTTGTGTATTTTTTCCTGCTTCATTTCCAATAGCAATTGTGCCATTTTCTTGTCCTGATTGTCCTGCAAAACTTCCTATTGCTATTGCATGTGTTCCTTGTGCACTTTGTCCTGCATTTTGTCCTATAGCAATTGCACCTGAAAATTGAACAAATTGTCCAGCTTGGTATCCTATGGAAATTGCATTTTGCCCTTGTCCTGTGGCACCAGCAAAACTTCCTAAATGTACTTTTCCAGTTGTATCCGACAGCCAAGATGATGAATATGTATTCCAATAAACATAATCACTATAACTTACACCAGTTGCAGAAATAAATCCGGTAGGTCCTCGAGTTCCAGTAGGACCAGTTGATCCTGTGTAGCCTGTGTATCCTGTGTATCCTGTGAATCCTGTCCATCCGGTGTAGCCAGTGTATCCTGTATAGCCTGTGCATCCTGTGTATCCTGTATAGCCAGTGTATCCTGTATATCCTGTGCAGCCAGTGTATCCTGTATAGCCGGTGCATCCAGTATATCCTGTATAGCCGGTGCACCCTGTGTATCCTGTGAATCCAGTCCATCCGGTGTATCCAGTATATCCTGTATAGCCGGTGTATCCAGTATATCCTGTGTATCCAGTGTATCCCGTGAATCCAGTCCATCCTGTATAGCCCGTGTATCCTGTATAGCCAGTGTATCCTGAGCTTCCTGTGAAACCTGTGTATCCTGTGCTTCCTGTGAAACCTGTGTATCCTGTGTATCCTGTGCAGCCTGTGTATCCAGTGTAGCCTGTGCTTCCTGTGTATCCAAATATATTTGTTAATAAAGTTGTATGCACATGACTAACTGTTGAATCTCTAAATTCTAGTGTTACCAAATTATTTGTATTTCCTGCTGCAAAATTTAAATATAATCTAACTTGGATACGTTTTGTTGCATCTGTTAATACAGTTAATGGAACATATAATGCATATTGATAAACTCCTTGTGAATTCAATATAGAAGTTGCACTTCCAGATGTTCCTGCAGCTATAAGAATTGGATTGCTTACACCATCTGCATCTACTTGATATAAACTTCCATAATATGATGCTGCTCCTGAGCCTGGATTAGGTTGAGTTACAATACCATATAATGTTATATCCCAATCACCTGCTAAAATTGTTGTTGAATATAATGAACCAACAGCAGAAATAAAAGTACCAACAAGAACATCATTTTCTTCTATATTTACTGTATGATCATATGTAATTGTTGTTTGTAATTGTCCGGTGCTTTCTCCTACAAGTAAAGTTCCAGTTTGTGGAGCTGAACCACCCGCTGTATCAAAAAATAAAACTAATCCAGAAGTTACACCATTTCTACCTGCTGGTCCAGTTGGTCCTGTGTATCCTGTAACACCCGTGTATCCTGTCCACCCGGTGTATCCTGTGCATCCTGTGAACCCAGTGTATCCTGTATAGCCTGTGCATCCCGTGTATCCTGTGAACCCCGTACACCCTGTTACACCCGTGTATCCTGTGAATCCTGTAAACCCTGTGTATCCTGTGTATCCTGTGAACCCCGTGTATCCTGTGAACCCCGTA
>RGMU01000222.1 GCA_010021705.1 Chitinophagia bacterium
ACCCAATCCGCTTTATTTAACTGCCTATTACTTCACCAAATTTGACACTGCCACCGAAACCTTTGAGCGGGATTCTTTGATACCCAAAAATGATTTATTCTTACCTGACCCTTCAAAAATACCACTATTTGGTACGGTGATAGATACGAATGTGATACGGAATAGCTTAGGCTATATAGCAAGGGATATTGTAGATGTGGAGATATACAACTGCAAGCTGTCGCCAAAAACATATTTAGCACCTAACGTTGGTTTTTTTGTGCAACCCATTACGGTGGAAAAGGATTTTAGGCAAAAATTTGTATCTGCATACCGTGCCAAAAGTTATGTATCTACCCTTAACAGTGCCTACTTTGTGTATAATGTGGATACTCCTGCCATACGCAACTTTCAGGAGGCGCGTTTCAGGATACTGCGAGAAGTGAAAAATTATTATGGCGTGGATAGCACGTTTTTAGCGTATTATACCCGTATGCCTCAAAACAAAAAATTTGCTTACATAGACACTTTGGCGCACCTAATTACCGATACTGCCGCTACGCCGGTGGACAAAGTGTTAGCCATAAAAAACTACTTTTTATCAAAAGACGACAATGGCAAGCCATTGTATAAATACACCGACAACCCCGGTGAGCCGGATATTCCAAGTGCGTCTAAGTTGATGTATTTTCTTAAACAAAGCCACAAAGGTTACTGTGCTTATTATGCCGGTGCTACCTTGTTTATGCTAAGGGCGGTAGGCATTCCTTCGCGCATAACAGTGGGCTTTTTAACCGAAGACCGTAGTGATAAAAACAAGGGCTGGTATTGGTACTATGCCAATCAGGCACATGCGTGGGTGCAGGTGTATTTTCCGGGTTATGGTTGGTTAGATTTTGACAATACGGTAGGGAATACAGACGAGAACCGCCCCACACCGCAGCCTGACGGCACGCCCCCTATGCAGCCTCCCAAAGCATGGTTTGCGGCAGAAGGTAAAGTAGAAAGTGTGGATACGGTGCGGAAGACGGCAGTGGTAACGGTAAAAAAGTTTGTATTTCAGGATAAGGAATATGTGCTTAAACAGCCCACCGAAGTATCTGCCGATTTGAAGGTGGCTACAATCTATAAAGATAGCCTCGCCATACCGCTGAATAAAGTGAGCAAAGGCGAAGAGGGTACTCTTGTGTCTTATGCCGAAGATATGAAGACAATTCAAGTGAAAGATGAGGTAAGTGCCGAAGAGGTAATGAGGGTGATACCCAAACCCACCCCAATATAATGCCACGCTGACGGTGATAGGCTTATTTATATTTGTGCTATTTAGCTTGCCTTATGCCATTTACCGGTATTATAAGGCAAAATACAAGCAAGCGCGAGGTAAAGAAGAACAGGCATGGTGGGCATTTAGAACGGCTACTTTTTATTTGCACCTGACAGCCGATAGGCGCATAGGCTTAACCCCAATGCAATATGCGGTTAATGTGGTAGATAAAAAGTATGGCACGCAGTTGGCAAATTTTATGACTATTTTCTTAAAGAAAAAGTATGCCAATCAACCTTTAACTGCCGGCGAACTTAACCATACTGCCACATTTTTAGCACCATTTTTACAAACTGTGGGCAAGCAGATAAAGCCAATAAGAAAAATTGCAGGATTCTTAAACCCTTTTGCACTATTATCTTACTACAGATTGCCTACAGACGAAAAAGAAATGTAAATTTGTTCTGTTTTTTTATTTACCCTTACTTACACCTCAAATAGAAGTACTTAATGACAGTTATTCTGAATAAAGCAAACAAAGGCAGTAAAATAATAAGGGGCTTGTGGCTTTGCTTTGTTGGCTTTTTGCTACTTTTTGCTATGCTTATATTCGCCATAGACAAAGGCTGGTTGGGCTACATGCCTTCAATGGCAGAATTGGAGAATCCGCGTGCCGATTTATCTTCCGACATCATAGCCAAAGACCAAACTACTATTGTGGGTAGGTATTTTAAGGAGGATAGGTCAAACATCACGTATAAAGATATTTCGCCTTATGTAATAAACGCGCTATATGCTACAGAAGATGCCCGTTTTACAGAGCATTCCGGCATTGACCCCCTTGCCACAATAGCCATTATTTACTATGCTATAATCCACAAAAAAAGGGGGTCGTCAACCATAACGCAGCAGTTGGCAAAAAACCTTTTTCCGAGAGAGAGCGAGGCATTTTGGGCAATGCCTATCATAAAGCTAAAAGAAATGGTAATGGCAGTGAAATTGGAAAGAAACCTTACCAAGCAAGAGATAGTTACGCTATACCTAAGCCGGGTACCGTTTGGCGATAATGTGTATGGCATAAGAAATGCGTCATTAACATTTTACAATAAAAAGCCCGACTCTTCTCTTACTATTAACGAGGCAGCCATGCTTATAGGAATGCTGAAAGGCAATACCATTTATAACCCGCGTACACACCCTGCCAAAGCCCTTGAAAGGCGGAATGTAGTGTTAGACCAAATGATAAAATATAAATACCTTGACGGTGCAGAAGGGCAAATGCTGAAGGAAAAAAAGGATTCGCTAAACTATCATAAAATTACTTACCATGACGGCATAGCCCCATATTTTAGGCAGGTATTGGAAGCAGAAGTGAAAAATGCCTTAAAAGATTTGAAAAAGCCAAATGGAGAGCCTTATGATATATACAAAGACGGTTTAAAAATATATACCACTATAGATATACGGATGCAGCAATATGCCGAAGAGGCTATGGAAGAGCACCTTAGAGAACTGCAAAAGCAGTTTATGGCGCAGCGGGGCTATAGTGACGGTAAGATATGGGAATCTAACAAGGCAAACATTAAAAGTATTTTGAACAGTTCCATTAAAGCGTCTGAAAGGTATAAATCTTACATGGAGCTAAACATGACAGATGCACAAGCAATGGACTCTATGAGGGTGCGCAGAAAAACGCGTCTTTTTGCATGGAAAACGGGGCATCAAATTGATACTACCATTAGCGGGGTGGATTCGGTGAAATATATGAAAACCTTTTTACAGGCAGGCTTTATGGTGCTAGACCCTACCAATGCCCAAGTAAAAGCATGGGTGGGCGGTATAGACCATAAATTTTTTCAATATGACCATGTGAATAAAAACACCAAAAGGCAGGTGGGTTCAACCATTAAGCCATTACTATACACCTTAGCTATAAAAAACGGTGGTACACCATGTGATATGCTTTC
>RGMU01000223.1 GCA_010021705.1 Chitinophagia bacterium
CCTGCTACATGTAGCAGGTAAGTGCCCTTGGGTAGGGCATTGGCATCTATTTTATTGATGCCTTTAGTGGCAGTGCCTTTCCATAGCGTGCTACCGTCATAGCTCGTAAGTACAAGCTCTGCACCCGCAGGCAGTTGTTCTATTTGCCATGCTTTGTCGGCAGGATTAGGATAGATAGTAATATTGGCTTTACCGGCTTCATACTCGTCTATTGCAAGCGTTGCGTCCTTTACAGATGCTCCCGTTTGCCGGCACACTGTCCACACATTGGGGTTAAGGTAAACGGTGCTTAGCGTAGGTGAATAGTCAAAATAGAAATACTGCGTATCAGCATTGTTATACACTTTAACAAAGGTATCTGCCCCCGTTCCATGAAGTTGTAGCTCTAAATAAGTGCTAAAATGGGGTGTGTAGCTTGCACAACTTGCCGTTTGCGTGAGCTTTACCACCACCATACTTCCCCTTTGGTTCCACGTTAGTTTATATTGCGGGTAGCCTCTGCCATATATCCATTGGTTAAAAAACGTATCAAGCGGGTAGCCATAAAACGATTCTGCTATGGCTTTTAGCTGTGCCGTAGTGGCATGGCTATAAGCATACACATTTTGATAATGGCGAAGCATGGCAAAGAAAACACTGTCGTTAGGGGCAGCATATTGCAGCATCCGCACCACGCCTGCTCCTTTGGCATATACGGTTGCGCTTACAAAAAGGCTATCAGAATTGGAGGTATCGTCCACATACAGCTTACCGCAAGGTTGGCTAAATGTGAGGTTTAGATAGGCTATACGGCGGGCATTGGCAGCGGCTTCGCTCCGGAAACGTGCCAAAAACAATTGCTCGGAATACGTAGCAAAACCTTCGCTAAGCCACATATCGCCCCATGTTTTGTACGTTACATTATCGCCAAACCATTGGTGGCACATTTCATGCGCAATAACGGTAATGTCAGGCGTGCCTATGGTGGTCATGGTTTGGTGCTCCATGCCGCCGGGCAGTGTGGTATAGCACACGCCATACTTTTCCCGCCAAAAAGGATACCGCCCAAAAACGGAAGAAAAATAGTTCATGATATAGGGTATGCTATCAAAATTGGGCTTGTTGGTGGGGTTAAAGGTGGCTGTATCCATAAAAAAGTTATGGATAAGCATGGTGTCAGTAGAAGAAAAGAACACCATGTTGCTTTTATAGTCGGCATAGCGGGCTATGGCTATGGAAATAAGGTAATAGGCTATGGGATAATGGGTTTGCCAATGGTAAATACGACTACTTGCTATAGAAGTGGTGTCTATGCCTCGCAAAAGCCCATTGCTGCCGGCTTGTACGCCACGCGGCACGGTAATGTACATATCTACACTGTCTATTTTGTCTAAGATAGACTGCTTGCATGCCCACCAATTTTTCGCTACATAAGGGTCGCTAATGGTAAACACTACATGCGTGCCACCGGAAGTAACGGCATGTGTAATGCCATTAAAAAAGCCTCCCGTGCCTCCCGGAGGCAAGCCCCGATACCATATTTGTGCCGTAAACATAGAGCCACTCGCCAAAGCTGTGGGTAAAGTAATGGTGCGTACAGTGCCGCTGCCCGTAACGGTGCGCATCACGCCATTAATTTTGGCAGAATCTATGGTATAAGACGAGTCTAACTCAAACACATAAGCCGGCATGGCACTTGCAACCACCTGTGCCGTAGTGGCTACATTGCCCTGCACTCGCACCGATGTATCACTTACTTGAATGTTGAACTTTAAGTACTTTATATCATAATCATCTTCTGCTAAGCTGGCAGTAGTGGTTTTAAATAAATTGTTTTGCTGCTTGTGTTTAGGGTAAAAATGTGCCTTAACCGCTAAAGGGCAAAGCAGGGTTAACACCCCTAAAAAAACAAACATCCGGCGCATAGAGAAGCTATTTTGGAGCAAAATACGAAAAATAGGCTTAATAAAGAAATTAAAACGCCCTATTTATACCCACCACATAGCGCAAGGCAGTATAAGAGGGGTGATTATAAGGGGTGCGGTTGATGAATAGCGGGAAGTCTATACGTAGGGTAATGGGGCGCATTTTAGGTCCGTAAAAGGGCAATTTATTGATATTAAAGGCTGCACCTAATCCGGCATCTATGCGAATATCGCTCATCATGGCTGTGGGCGAAAGGGCATAAATGTTGCTTCCGGTATAGCGGCTTAGCTCCATAATGCCCGCATCGGCAAAGCCGTAAAGGTCAACGTGTAGCCAGTTGCGGGTTAGCTTGGGGTGTAGCGATATTAGTCCGTCAAAGTCAGCTTCTATGTTTATGGCTGCTCCACTCCGTCCTTTATATCCTGTAAGTACTTCTCCGTTACGACTATCAGGCGCATAATAGCCGGCATAGCCTCGCAAGCCCAAGCCTCCGGTAGCTTGATAGTGATTCACATCGTAGAGCGATGTGCCTTGCCATTGGTAAGGAATAAACGCTTTGCTGCGGGTATATTTGTTTTCCATTTGGTCTTCAGGGCTACCTCCGGCAAGGTATAACGCACTTTCGGCAGGAATATTATTCCCCATACCCCATCTGCCAAATACGCGGCTACGAAGGAATATATCTGATATTTGCCAATAATGCTTAGCCTCCATTTGCAAGTAAGAATAGTTGAACGGATTGTTGTTGCCGGCAAGGGCGGGTGTGCGTAGCGAGAATATAATATTGCCCGCTCCCTGAAAGCTATTGTAGGTGTGTTGCCATTGAGCATTAAGGCTATTATTGGGCTGTAGGCTATTGCTACTCCAATTACCGGGTTCGGTAAGATAATCAAGCGAACGGGCATTGGGTCGCCACATAGCGGTAAAATTAATATACAAGTAGTTGTTGTCGTTCACCTCATGGGTCAGCCCTGCTTTATGATACCACAGTCCATCTAAAAAACGACTGTGTACTGTGGCGGTAAGTTTGGGTAGCCTGCGCGATATGTAAGACGTGTAGGTGAAGGTATAATTAACCGGTGCATAGCGGTCATAAACCTTTTCACTTTTAGGCGATAAAAACTCATCACCTTGTCCGGTATGGCTGTTCCACCACACGGTGGCATCCAAGCGGTTTAGCGAGTACAGATAGTCGCCTTCTATGTGCCAGCCTACCTTCGTTCCGTCAATCGGATTCCACCACACATCGGGGCGG
>RGMU01000224.1 GCA_010021705.1 Chitinophagia bacterium
ATAGTTCATATCAATTTCCTGCTGCATAATTTCCCTACCTACTTCAAATTTATCGCCGGCACTGCTTTTAGTGTCATCGTTGGCGGCTTCTTGTGCCTCTGCAATATTTTGCTTTAGCTGCGTGGCGCGGTTAGCAATGTAGTCGTGGCAAAGTAGATAAAGGCGTTCTTTTATATCCATAGTAAAATTAATTTACGCATTATATGAGAAAAAATTTGCAAAGATAGGGGCTACAATTCAATAGTCAATAGCGGCTTTTTATTGCAATATACCGGCACTCCAATAAAGGCTGTAAAAACTTTTTTGATATTTTGTTTGCAGTTCTATTAGTTTTTGCTTTGTTTCTAATAGCTTATTTTCTCTGTTATTAACTAAAAACAAAGTGCTTTCACCCGCCATTAGTTTAGTAATTTCAGCGTTGTATAGCTTAGCAATGTTTTGATAATTCTGTGTAAAAAAACCAACCTGCTTTTCTAATGAAGTTATTTCATTGTAATAGCTTTTTATTTTGTTAGATATTATAGCAGTGTTGTATGACATATCATATTCTGTTTCTTTAATTTTGAGCTTAACATTTTTATATGCACCTCTTGCTTCTCTAATGAAAAGCGGCATTCTAATATCAATGCCTACTTTGTTATTTTCAAACAGATAAGTGTTATCGACAGGTAGGTTAAAGTTATATTTTTTGTACAATACGTTGCCTTTCAGGTCTATTTTGGGGAGTAAATCTTGAATTTTTGCCTTTTGTTCATAATTTAAGGCGTTTATTTTGCTTTGAATGGCATTGAGCTTAGGGTGATTTTGGAGAGCAGATTCTAAAATATTGGCTACTTTATAGGCATCATAAGTAGACTTTAAATTAGTATCCGGTACAATTTTATTGATGTTGTTGTAGGGTATAAAGCCGGGTAGCCATAGATAATTTAAAATATCTAAGCCGGCATTTTGAAATGCCAAATTCTGTTTTAATGATTTTAATCCGCTCTATGTTGTTCTGTACTAATTCATTAACTATAAGAAGTTGATTGTATTCTTTTTGCCAATTAAGGTAGGTAGAGATACTTTCGTAGATAAGGTTATTTACGGCTAACCTTCTATCGGCTTCGGCAAGCTGCTGCATGGCTTGCGCTTGGCGGAGTGCGGCTCTTCGCTTATCAAACAAAAGTCCGTTGCCTAACGGTAGCTTAACGCCAATATAAGACGATTGCCCTTGCGACTTTTCAGGGTTTGCGTAGTAGCCATCAACGTATTCTGTACCTGCGTTAATATCTAAGCCATACCATGTGGGAATGGTTAAGTTTATGGCATTATAGTTGTAATAATCTTTGTTGTTAAATAAAGGGTCAAAGCCCCCACGTGCCGTTAATATTTGGCTGTTGGCTTTTTCTACGGTGATATTTGCCTGCGCCATTATGGGATGATATTGCTTTACAATGGCTAAAAAGGCATCTTTTGTGAGTATTAAGCCAGTATCCGGCACTTGGGTTTCAATAGCCCAAATATTGAAGGCATTAAAAGCAAAGCAAAGCAATAAAAAGGCTCTTAATTTTATTTTCATTACTTTACTTTTATTTTTAGTTTTGGTTCTTCCATTTTTCCCTTTTCTTGTGTATTATAATATTCGGGAGGGAAGCCATTAATATTTCTCCATATTTCATAATAAATAGGAACGTTTTTTAATAAGGCAATGCTTGATGCACCGGTGCCTAATTGTAATGAAGCCGGCCATTTGCGCAAAGACGCGTCTTCTGCTATGAGCACCCTAAACTTTCCACCATACCCCACAGAGGTCTCTATAGCGGCAATTTTACCGCCAAAAGTTCCATAGCTGGCACTAGGCCATCCGCTGAACACTATTGCAGGATAGCCGTCAAACAATAACCTTACCTTTTGACCGAGTGCTAATAAAGGTACATCTACGGGCTTAACAAAAATTTCTATGGCGTATTGGCGTTCTGTTGGCACGATTTCTGCCAGCATATCGCCTTCTTTAATAATTTCGTTACCTTCTTTTTTTGCTTTTACCAACTGGCAGGCTTGTGGGGCTATCAAAAAATATAAACCGGAGCGCAAAACATAGTTGCTTAATTGGTTTTTTAGCTTTGCTATTTCGCCTTGTGCGGTTGCTATATCGCTTTGAATAGAGGCACGGTCGCTTTGGGTTTTGAATATTTTTTCTGCATACTCTTGTTGGGCTTGATTTAGTTCTAAATTGGTGTTAATGAGGTCTGTTTGGGTGTTGCGGTATTTCATTTCTGCGCTTGTTTTTTTAGCTAAGGTACTTTGAAGGTATTGGTTGCGCTGCTCCAAAGCCACTAAAGATGTTAATCCGCTGTCGTATAGTCTTTTTTGCCTTGTGTATTGTGCTTGTGCAATTTTGGCATCATTTTGGGCAGACAGCCAATCCATGCTATCGGCACTTATTTTAAGTTTTGCTTGAGCAATTTTATTGGTTATATATGCTAACTTTAATTGTTTAGCTTTTTCAAGTGTTACAAGCTGATTTTCATTGGCTATTTTTTTGTTTTGATAGGCTTCTACGGCAGCCTGTTTGGCGTTTAATTGCTCTTGTGTTCTATTGATTAGCTGCGGGTCTAAGTAGTTTTCTTTGACTTCGGTTAACTGAGCAATGGTATCTCCGGCTTTTAAGTAGTCTCCCTCTTTTACGTACCATTTCACTATTTTACCGGCAATGGTGGAATTAAGCTCTTGGGGGCGTTGTTCTTGTCTAAGTGTGGTAACGTTTCCTCTTGCTTTAATGTTTTGGGTCCACGGTAAAAATAGCAGACCAATCAATGCCGGAAACACCCATGTAGCCCAGAATTTTACGCGGCTATAGCGATGTATTCTATAAACCTTATTAAATGATTTTAATTTTAAATTGCCTAACTCCTGTTGCAAATCTTGTTGAATTCCTCTCATGGTGATATATTTATTTTAAGGTTAATATTTGGTTGCAGCGTTCTGTGTAAAGTTTGTCATTAGTGGCAATAATCACTATGCTTTGCGGTAGATTATCAAATATATAGTCTATTAGTGCATTTTTTTTGTTAGTATCTAATCCTTCAAAAGGTTCGTCAAGAATAATGAGGGGTGATTTGTGTACTAATGCCCTTATAAGGCTAATTTTATGCTTTGTGTTTTGCGA
>RGMU01000225.1 GCA_010021705.1 Chitinophagia bacterium
GGCATAAATACCGCCATACCTGCCTATCTTGTTGCAGGCTATATTAACCATGCTTTAGGCATTGACCTGACCTATAAAGAGGAGGTATATAATGTAGAGCAAAGCATTGAAGCCGGCGTTTACTTCCCTGTATTTTACTATAAAGCTCTAAAAGAACCATTAGAATATAAATTAATAGGGGTACAGTGGCAGGGTACAACATTATTAGACAATGACTTAAAAAATCTAAATTTGCTTTTTGAAATTAATTCGCATTCATGCAACGATGATTTTGTGCTTTTAGAACAATATGTAGGTAAGCACGCTTTGCCTATTACACTAATGCAAACCGATTTTAAAACAACTAAATCTCTGCTATATAAAGCATTATATGAAAATATGGATAATAGTATAAAAAAATATTGGAAAGAATAAAAAAGTAATAAATAAATAAACAGAAAAAAGCCAAATAATGAGCCATGCCACTCACCAAATATTTGTAGCCGGCATTCATACCGGAGTAGGTAAAACCATAGCGTCTGCCATACTTACCGAAGCCCTGCAAGCCGACTATTGGAAGCCGGTGCAGGCAGGCGTAGAGCCGGAAACGGATACACAAACGGTGAAAAGATTAGTTACGAATACGCAAAGCCGTTTTTTTGAAGAAGCGTATTTGTTAAAAACAGCCTGTTCGCCACACAGAGCCTCCGAAATAGATAAAAATCCTATCAAACTTTCAAAAATTCAAATGCCCAACACCACCAATAATTTGATAATTGAAGGTGCGGGCGGGTTGCTTTCTCCGCTAAACCGGAAAAAAACCATTGTCTCTTTAATTGCGGCACTGCAAGTGCCGGTAATATTGGTAAGTCGGCACTATTTAGGCAGTATCAACCATACGCTTATGTCGGCAATGATATTAAAAATATATAACATAAAGGTAATTGGCATAGTATGGAGTGGCAATGAGGACTATGCAACGGAAAGCATTATTCTTAAACATACGGGCTATGCTGTTGTAGGAAGAATAAAAGAACATGCTACCTTTGACAGCCAATTAATAGCCTATTATGCAGTCAAATTTGCCAGTTTCTTTGCCCGCTGATACCGCCTTATTGCTACAAAAAGACAAGCAGCATATTTGGCATCCGTTTACGCAAGTGCAAACAGCACCCAACAATGTGGTGATAGCACGCGGAGAAGGGGCTTACCTTATAGATACCGAAGGCAACCGCTACATTGACGCTATGGCAAGCTGGTGGGTAAACCTACATGGGCACTGCCACCCCGCTATTACAAAGGCTATCTACAAACAGCTTAACACATTAGAACATGCACTGTTTGCGGGCTTTACGCACCAACCGGCAATTGAATATGCCGAGCTACTATTGGGTGCTATGGGGGGATATGACAAAGTATTTTTTTCCGATAATGGCTCTACGGCAGTGGAGGTGGGGCTAAAAATGGCATTGCAATATGCCCACAATTTGGGCAAGCCAAAGTATAGGGTAATAGCGTTTGACAATGCATATCATGGCGATACGTTTGGCGGTATGTCGGTGGCAGCACGCAACGCGTTTAACCTGCCGTTTGACAAGCTGCTGTTTGAAGTAGATGCTCTACCACTGCCAACAGACGCTAACATGGATAGCGTATTAGCGCAATTAGAAGCCCTGCTTAGCACAGGAAAAGTGGCTTGCTTTATTTTTGAACCGCTAATACAAGGTGCGGGTGGAATGGTGTGTTACAGTGCTGCCCATCTTAGCCGGATGATAGCCCTTTGCCGGCAATACGAATGCCCTACCATAGCCGATGAGGTGATGACCGGCTTTGGCAGAACGGGCACTACATTTGCCCTACAACAGCTGTCTGAACAGCCGGATATAGTGTGCCTGTCTAAAGGCATAACGGGCGGGTATTTTCCATTGGGGGCTACCGTATGCCGTCAGTTTATTTATGACGCATTTATAAACCATGACAAAATGAAAACCTTTTTTCATGGGCACTCCTATACCGGCAACCCCACCACCATAGTAGCAGCAATAGCGTCTTTGCAATTACTGCTACACCCTGATACACAAATTGCCATTAGTGCGATATGCGATGCCCACAAAGCGTTTATGGAGACTATAAAGCACCATAGCCATGCCACAAATATACGGTGCGTAGGCACTATATTGGCTATGGATATGACCACCACCGAACAGCACGGCTACCTAAACAGCATATCCGAAACAATGGCTACATTTTTCTTTAAGCGAGGCATTATACTTCGCCCACTCGGCAATGTACTGTATATTATGCCCCCCTACTGTACCACTCCCGAGGAGTTAGAGCAAATATATGAGGCAATTAGAGAGTGGTTGGAAGAATATGCTAAGTATTAGTTTTGACTATTACAAAATTAGGATGGTATTACAAGCTCCAATTATTATTACTCATTACGCCTAAATAGTTGAACGGGGTAATGGCTTTTAGCTCTGCTTTTAGATTATCGGCTACATCAAGGGTGTCTATAAAGGTGTGCATATCTTGCTCGGTAATGCTTTTTTTGCCCCTTGTAAGGCTTTTTAGGGTTTCGTAAGGGTGAGGGTACTGCTCACGGCGGAGGATGGTTTGTATGGCTTCAGCAACCACCGCCCAATTATCGTTAAGGTCTTGGTGGAGTTTATCAATGTTAATTTCAAGTTTATCTAAACCTTTGTCAATATTTTGGAGTGCCAGCATAATGTGCGCCATCGGCACGCCTAAGTTGCGGGTAACGGTGCTGTCGGTAAGGTCGCGCTGTAGCCTGCTGATGGGCAGTTTAGCACTAAAATGCTCTAAGAGGGCATCGGCAATGCCTAAATTGCCTTCTGCATTTTCAAAGTCTATGGGGTTTACCTTGTGCGGCATGGCACTGCTACCCACTTCACCGGGGGTAACGGTTTGCTTAAAGTAGTCTATGCTAATGTAGTGCCAAATATCCCGGCATAGGTCTATAAGTATGGTATTGATGCGCTTCAGCGAATCGAATTGTGCGGCCAGGTTGTCATAATGTTCTATCTGCGTGGTATACTGCATGCGTTCCAGACCCAGCCTGTCATTTACAAATTTGTTCCCGAATTCTTCCCAGTCAGTATTGCCAAATGCCACATGATGAGCAT
>RGMU01000226.1 GCA_010021705.1 Chitinophagia bacterium
ATTTTATTTGCTATCTTTGTTAGCAAAAATGCGGTATGGTAGCCTTAGTAGCTCAAAACAAACAGATATTAGCAGCATTATGCCAAAAGCATCATGTTAAAATAATGTATTTGGTGGGCAGTGCTACGGATACCAACTTTTTTACACCGGAGAGTGATATAGATTTTTTATACCAAATCAACAAAAACGACCTACAACCCGGTCAGTTTGCCGACAATTTTTTTAGCTTGTTATTCAGCTTGCAAGAGCTATTCAATCGCCCCATAGACCTTATTCCCGAAGACCGCCTCCATAACCCATACTTTATAGCCTCGCTTGAGGAAAATAAAATATTGCTTTATGAAGCGTAAAGTAGAGAAGTATCTATATGATGTGAAGGAGTCTATAAATCTTA
This sequence comes from Chitinophagia bacterium, assembly GCA_010021705.1. GTDB lineage: Bacteria > Bacteroidota > Bacteroidia > Chitinophagales > Chitinophagaceae > RGMU01. Next base: position 395 of record RGMU01000226.1, read on the forward strand.
TTCAAAGTTATCTTTTGGATGTAGATAGTGCTGAGGCTTATTATAATAACACAATGCTAATGGATGCCATTGAGAGAAGGTTGGCAATTATTGGGGAGGCTATATTTAAGGCAGATAAAGTTGATAGTGCTTTACCTATTACCAATAAATATAAAATAATAGCACTTCGCCATATACTTGTGCATGAATATGATTTAATAGAAAAGGAAGCAATATGGGAAATAACCGTAATATTTCTACCCATATTAAAAGAAGAAATTGAAGCATATTTTAATTCACTTTCAAAATAAAATGATAGAAAAAATAAACAACATTTTAGCGGAATGGGTAAAACACTTCACACCACTTAGTAAAAGTGAAAAACACTTACGGTAATTGCGAGTAAAAGCGAAAAATAGATTATTTTACAGCCAATTAATCACTAACAATATGAGCAATATTCAAATTAAAGAGTCTGATTTTATTTTCTATAACGGAGAGGACGGGAAAGTACACGCGCAAGTTATACTTGGAGATGAAACCGTATGGGTTTCACAGAATAGCTTAGCTGAAATTTTTGGTACTTCAAAGCAGCTAATTAGTTATCACTTAGGGAACATTTTCAAAGAAAATGAGTTGTCTGTAAATTCAGTTGTCAAAGAAATTTTGACAACTGAATCAGACGGGAAAAAGTATAGAACAATGTTTTACAACTTAGACGTAATTATTGTAGTTGGTCATAGGATTAGTTCCTACACAGCAGCCCTATTTTATTAGCTTTTACCCCCCACACACACCTCCGGTAGTGTGGCATTAAGAGTTGCTATGGCGCGTTCCATTTGCCATTCTTTTCGGTTGCGCGGGGTAATGTAGTTGCTAATGGCTCTAAGTTGCACAAAGGGTATGCCCTCCATGAGGCAAGCATAGTGAAAGGCAGCACCTTCCATAGTTTCCACAGTGCCTAATAGGTGGTAGCCATTGGCAGCAATGGCAGGGGCGTGCCCGCTTACGGTATTCACCGTATAGCCCGGCATTTGGGGCAGCCTTTGCACCATAGCGTGCCATATAGGGTGCTCTAAATGGGGGTTAGGCAGGCTGTTTTGCGTATAAGGGTGTTGGTTGCCGTCTATCAGCCCTATGCTAAACATAGATAGGTATGTGCCGTTGTCATCTGCCCTTAAATCGGCAATGGTATCGGCAGTAATAGCCACCACCGTGCCCAAGGGCATAGCAGTGTTATAGCTACCACCCACGCCTGCCTGCACAGCAGCAGTGTATTTACCGCTACTAAACGCTTTGGTAAGACTATAAGCCGTAGCCACCATGCCCACTCCGGTAATCAATATATCGGTATGCGGGTGCAGCGCGCTTGTAAGCAGCACAATGCCCTTATCTTGGGTGCGGGCATACCCGTGTTGCGCTATAAAGGGTGCTAATTCTGCCACGGTGGCAGCTACAATAAGCAATGACAAGGAAGACATAAATAAAACAATAGTTTTAGGCAATATACATTAATTTTGCACTATATTATTGAGCGGTATGGTATATCTAACAAGGGTAGAACACTTTAACGCTGCCCACAAACTGTATAACAACGAGTGGACGGCACAGCAAAACAAAGAAGTTTTTGGCAAATGTGCCAACGAAAATTGGCATGGGCACAACTATGAACTGCACGTAACCGTGAAAGGCAACCCCAACCCTAACACCGGCTTTGTGTATAATGCAAAGGTATTGGGCGATATTATAAAAAACGTGATAGTTGAAAAAATAGACCACCTCAACCTGAACTTAGACGTGGACTTTATGACCGGCAAGCTAACCAGTGCCGAAAATTTAGCCATCGGAATATGGAACGAATTGCAGCCCCATATCACAACCGAAGGCGTGCAACTACACTGCGTAAAACTGATAGAAACACGCAACATTTATGTAGAATACTACGGCGCGTAAACAAACGGAGTGTGTATAACTTTAACTATCAATATAAACCATGAAAAAGCACCTGTGGACTGTTTTAATATTAACCGGCAGTGCCGGTAGCTTATACGCCCAAGATGGGCAAAGCCGCCCCTTAAAAATGGTGGCAGAATTGTCAGGAAGCTATAAGGGCATGTTGCCATGTACCACTTGCACCGGTGTGGAAGAAGTTTTGGAGCTAAGCTACAACACCGACACCACCGGTGCCTATCTATTAATAGACCACTACTTAGGCAAAAACGGCAAAGAAATTACCTCCGCTTCTAAAAGAGAAGGCGAATGGATAGCCGTGAAAGATATATACGATGGCAAGGCATGCACCATGCTGGTGCTTAACTATGACAATAGCGACAAATACCTTTTCTATGCCCTTACCCAGCAAGGCACACTACTGCCCCTTGACAGCGATAAAAGACCCCTATATGGCGATATAAAGCAAGGGCTAACCAAACTGGATGCCATTATTGTGAATGCGGCGGGCTGTGGCAGCACGATGAAAGAATATGGGCATTTGTTGCATGATGATACGCAATGGCAAGCACGTGCCGAAACATTTGTGTCAAAGGTGCGCGATGTGCACGAATTTTTGGCTGGCATCGAGCTGAATCGCAAAGACCTCAAACCACTCAATATTAAGGTGACATATCAAGAGCCGTGTCATATGGCGCATGCCCAACGCTTGACGGCCCAACCGCGCAAATTGCTCAAGGCCATCCCGCAACTACAATTGGTCGAGATGTTTGAGAGCGCCATGTGTTGCGGCAGC
>RGMU01000227.1 GCA_010021705.1 Chitinophagia bacterium
ACATTGCCAGACGAAATAGATATAGCATTAACAAAATATAAATTGCTATGCGCAGCGGGTTATCCATCACACCGCTTTGGTAGCCAAGACTTTCACCAACAGGAAAGTGGGTTGGATAGGGATAGTATAAAAAAGCAAATAGAGCTATTGTTGTATAGTTAGGGCGAAATTATACTATTAACAAATAAATAGCTACCTTAGCTCCAATGATAAACAGTGAAAAAATAAACGACTGTATAGCCTCGTTGGAAGGTCCTATTTTTATTTTTGGGGCGGGGGGCTTTATCGGTATAAATTTGTTTAATACCCTATTTGCCAAACGGAAAGATGTATATGCCATTACGCAAGACCCGCGCAATAATTGGCGGTTGTTGGTCAATTATGTTCCCAAAGAAAATGTTATTTCTTGCGATATAAACGACCTTACCCTCCTTAAAGACCTTTTTAAGGATTATCAACCAAAAACCATATTTAACCTTGCGGCTTATGGTGCTTACTCCAAGCAAAAAGAGTATAAAAAAATATATGCCACCAATTTTAACTCTGTGGTTAATATTATAGAGTTTTTAAAAGAATATGGGTTTTCAGCTTATGTGCACGCAGGGTCAAGTTCAGAATATGGCTTAAATTGCACGGCCCCGCATGAAGACGAACCACTTGTACCTAATAGCCACTATGCCGTATCTAAAGTGGCAGCCTACTACTCTTGCAAATACTACGGGCAAATAGAACAGCTACCCGTAGCCTATTTAAGGCTTTATTCTGCTTATGGTGCATGGGAAGAACCGGACAGATTAGTACCGGTATTGGTGGCAGCAGCAAGGAAAGGCGAATATCCCCCTTTAGTGGACCCTGATATTTCACGTGATTTTATAGATGTGAGCGATATTTGCACCGCATTTTTGTTGACAGCTAATCAAATTAACGATATAAAAGGCGAAGTATTCAACATTGGTACCGGTTCTAAAACCACCATTAAACAGCTTGCCGAGCTTAGTGGTAGCTTGTTTAATATGGAGCACCCTCCCATATTTGGCAGTATGCCTAACAGAAATTGGGACGTTAAAGACTGGTATGCCAACATTAGCAAGGCGCAAACTGTGTTAGGCTGGCAGCCCACCGTACCCTTAGATAAAGGGTTATTAGCCGTAGCACAATGGCAAAAAGAAGTGAAGTATGACACCGCATTTTGGAATTGGAATAAATAGTTAATAATGTCCGCACCCGTTTTCTCAATTATATTACCTCTTTATAAGCAACTGAACCATGCAGAACAGTTGTACAACACCTACACCACCCATTTAGACACCCTGCCGGTATCTTGGGAACTGCTATTTATTGTAAACGGGCACAACGATGGTGCTGCTGATAAGCTAAAATTGCTAAACAACAGAAGCAATGTATATGTGCACTATTTAGAAAAAGGGGGCTGGGGGCGCGCTGTTAAGTATGGTTTAGCACAGGCAAAAGGAACGCACTTATGCTACACCAATTCGGCAAGGACAGAGATAAAAGACCTACTACTAATACTTAACTATGCTGCTGTTAACAACAATAATGTGGTAAAAGCTACAAGGATTATACGCGAAAAGCTAATACGAAAAGCAGGTTCTATTTTATACAATTTGATGTGCAGGGTGCTGTATAAAGTGCCCGTATGGGACATTAACGGTACACCCAAAGTGCTGCCACGCAGTGTTTATGAAAAAATGAACATTGTATCGGAAGATGACCTGATAGATGCCGAAATTATAGTGCGCTGTGTTAAAAATAGTGTAATGATTATTGAAATACCGGTTGTGTCCACAGCACGTATAAGCGGTAAAAGCACCACCAACTTTGGGTCTGCCTTCAAAATGTATAGCGGGATACTTAAAATGAAAAATTGGCTATGACAACTGAAGAAAAAAGAGACCTGCAAAATAAGGCATTAAGAACTCCGCAAGAACTGTTTGGCACCACCTATACCAATGCAGCCATAGACCAAAATACCCTGCTTTATCATGCCGATAACGGCTTTACGGAGGTAATAAATAAGTTAAAAATTACGCTTTTAGCAAGCCGTGAATATGAAAACCTTTTACTTTCTTTTCACGTAAACGATAGTGGTAAATTAGAGCAACATTTTATACACCTGCCCCATCCGTCAGGCATTGCCTTTGACCAAAGTACGCAGAGCGTATATGTAGCAGCCACCCGCAACCCTAATCAAATAATAGAGCTAAAAGCTATAAACGGCTTTAGAAACCGCCTAACCGTAGAGCAGCCCGCATACCACCCTTACCTTATACCCGTTAGGGCAAAATATTATCCGGGTGAGTACTATTTTCACGACTTGGTATGGGGCGATGGGGTGCTTTATGCCAATTCAGTAGGCATGAACAGTATAATAGCCATAAACATGAACTCGCCCTTGCCGGAAGAGCCGGTGTGGCATCCGCTGTGTATAGAAAAAGAAGGCAAGCCATTGATAGATGCCAACTATATTCAACTAAACTCCATAGCATGGGGAGGCTCATTGGAACAGTCTTTTTTCAGTGCATCAGGTTGCCAAATTGGCGATAAACGCCCAGGACACCCCGAATATGAAGTGGACGGCACAGGAGTAATATTTTCAGGTGCTACCCGTGCACCCATAGCCTACGGACTTACGCGCCCACATGCAGCACGGCTACACAATGGTCAAATATGGGTGGCAAACAGCGGCTACGGGCAAGTGGGTTATATAGACGATGCTTCGTTTATACCCGTTCACACATTTAACGGCTGGACGCGCGGGCTTTGCTTTGTATCGCATTATTTATTTGTGGGGTTATCAAGGGTGTTGCCTCGCTTTAGGCAGTATGCCCCAGGCATCAAGTCTTTAGAGCAAACCTGCGCCATAGTGGCAATTAACCTGCAAACCAACCAAATAGCCGGCACGGTAACATTCCCTGACGGCAACCAAATATTTGCCATAGAAGCCTTTTTTCAGCCCCAAAATGCACAATTACCCTACTCTTCTACCGACCAATCGGGGGCAATCAATAATATTTTTTCCGTTTATAGGGTATAAAGTATATATTTACACACCATTTTATTAATTAATGAATATGCAAAGTTCTACTTACAAGTTTATC
>RGMU01000228.1 GCA_010021705.1 Chitinophagia bacterium
ATGAATCATATAGGCTGTTTTAAGATTTTCTAGCGTTAAAAAATCCGTTGTTAGATTGTATTTTATTTCTAAAAAAGAAACCTTATCATCAAAATATTCATTTAATATTTTTTGGTTTCCTGTATAAGTATTTTTTTTAGATATATCTAATAAGCTATTAAAAACATTATCATTTAAATATTTTTTTCCTATTACTAATAATCCTGCATTAAACCCTTTTTGATTTCCTAGCGTGTAGTATTTATTAGTGAGATTATGTAACTCGCAAGCATAGAAATCGCCTTCAAGCTCAAACAATTCATCCAAAGATTTTTTTATTAATATATCTAAATCTAAATAAATTATCTTATCATAATTTAATTTAAATATTTCAAATCTAAAAGCTGGATTGTAATCCCAAACTCTACTAGGATTACTAAATTTTATTTCTTTATATACATCAATATCGATTTTTTTAAAAATCAAATTAAGTTTAAATTTATTTTTATATAAATCTAACTCATTAAAATACTCGTCATATAAAACAACTACATCATACTTAGTTTGAAGTTTATTTAAAGTATGTAATGTAACCCCTAAAGGAAGTGCAAAATTTTTTGTAGCTATTAACACATATGCTTTATTCACATTTAAACCCTCTTTTTATATTTTTTTCATAAGGAAAATTATATTTATCAAAAAAATGTGCTAGCGGTGATTTGTAGCTTTTGTTTTTTAAACTACTTTTTAAATTTAAAAAAGATTGAACTAGTCTTTTATCTAAAAACGGATATCTTCCTTCAATTCCATGAATCCCTGCAACACACTCCTCTTTAAAGAGATACTGCTCTTGTCTTCCCTGAAAAAAGTTTTTCCATGGAAACACAGAATTTAGATCTTCTGGAAAAATACCTTTCAATAAAGAGTCGCCAAATATATCTCTCCCTTCTATACCGTAATCTGACATAATTTCATCTGAACCTGATCCAGAGAGCATCACATTTAGATCATCTTTTTTAGCCTGTTCACATATAATGCTTAACCCAATAGATGCACTATCTGTTTTATAATTATAATTGTTAAAAATATAGTCATCACCGTAATAATTTATTAAGTTTAAATTTTTATTAATTTTATATGCATCTACATCTATGAATTTTATATTTCCTAAAAATGAATTTCTGTCTTCTAAAACTTTAATATTTTCATTATTCTTTATACAATACATTTTAACATCTAAATCAAGAATTTTACATGCTAAACCTATAGCGCCTGAATCATAGCCAGAGCTTATACATAAAAATGTTTTATGTTTCTTATATCTTTTAAGTACGCTCTCGAGAAAATTACTCTCCCACAAGTCAAAATTATCGACATTTTGATTTAAGTTTAAATCATGTATTTTAAATGAAAAATCATTTTGTAAATCCAGAATAGCATTGTTTAAAGCTTTTTTTATATTTTTAAACCCTAAACTTTTTAAGCTATTATAAAATGTGGAAATACCATATTCATTATTTTCAAATGCATAAAATAAAGGCTTAGTACCAAATAAGTCTGAAAAGATAAAACAGTTGTTGTTAGAAAAAAACATTCCACTATATTCACCTTCTAATTGATTTAATTTTTTTAAATTATCAAATAAAAAGCATCCATCTGAAGAATAGCTTTTATCATAGTTATATATTTCTCCATTAAAAACCATAAAATCATTATTTTTTATAAATGGTTGAAATGTTGTTTCACCAGTTATATGCAAAAGACTGTGCACAATAGTATTGTTTTTAACTCTTGTTATTGTTGTGCCTGTAGGGCCTCTTTGCTGCATTCTCTTTAAAGAGATATTGTCTAAACTAAAATTAGACTTATTCGTTACCAGGAAAGAGCACATTTTTTATATTTAAATTGCAATATTTTTTATTCTAGTTAAATTATTAAATGGATATTGCTTATATATTGCAAAAACCTGAATTTAAAGAATTATACGATTTTTCTAAAAAAATATTTGTTCCTCATGAACAGTTTAAATACAAAAATTGTATTTCTTTAAATTTTTTTGAAAAAGACATATATTCGGTAAAGCTATATTTTGCTACATTTTTTAAATGTAATAAAGATCTTATAGGTGATTATTTTAACTATCATCAAGTCGACTCACTATATAACCTTTGGGACATAGAAAATTTGGATAATAAAGGCTTGTCATTTTGTATAAAATATTATCCTGCTAAAGATGTTTTTAAGAAACAAATACACTGTAAAACAAGAATAGGATTGGCTTTTAAAAATTTAGCTTTTACAAATAATAATTGTAGATACGGTATTGGGGTAGAAGATGGTGAAGTAAAAATTTATGGAAACTTTAAAGATAGGCAAGATAAAATAGCAATTTCAAAATATTTTAATAAGCCACAGCTATCATTCTTTGAAGAGCTGGAATATTGCGAGTCTAAAGATTCTAGTAAAGTAATAGCTAGCTATTCAAGTAGTGATAAAGAATTAATGTGTGATTTAATCACTAAGGAAAGTCTTCCAGAAGTTTATTCTTTTTTAAATAATATACATACAAAATACAAAATAAGAGCTAGAAATATTGGCTTTTACAATAAGCACAATATCAAAAGCTATTATCTTTATTCAGAAAAGACAGATAATGGTATAGATACATATAAAACGTTTTTAGAAAATTTATGATTTTAGATAAGATTTGTGAGTATTATAAAAACTCTACAGAAAGCTGGGCAAACCTATTTGATGCTAATAGAGTAGAGTGCTTTAGATTTTTTACAGATTTATCTCTTCACGATAAAGTAATAAGTGATGCATTATGCTTTAAATCGGGAGAAAACATTCTTGATGCAGGATGTGGAGTTGGAGAGCCTGGGGTATCTTTTGCAAAGCTATTTCCTGATACCAATTTTTACTTAGTTAATATATCAAAGTATCAATTAAGTAAAATAGACTCTACACTAGATAATGTCTATTTAATAAATTCAGATTTTCATAGTCTGAATTTTAGTGATGAGTTTTTTGATAAAATTTATTTTTTAGAAAGCTTTTCTCATAGCTTATTTAAAAGAAAGCTAATAAAAGAGGTTTATAGAGTTTTAA
>RGMU01000229.1 GCA_010021705.1 Chitinophagia bacterium
CATAAGAGACGATTATTCTGAAAAATGGGGTAAAAGTTTTGTTACATATAGCAAATGAAACCCTACAGACGGCTTTGCGGCAGCCATTATTTTGTTAAGCTCGTCTGTGATGCGCTCTTGTGATATAATTTTAATGCGGTCTGCGTTGCGGGTAATAGCGTCAAGCACATGCGGGGCAATGGTAAAGCCAAGCTGGGTCGCAAAACGGATGGCGCGCATCATGCGCAGGGGGTCGTCTGAAAAGGTAATATCAGGGTCGGTGGGGGTAACTATGATGCCGTCTTCTAAGTGTTGTAAGCCGTTAAATGCGTCAGATAGTGTACCAAAATTGTGGCTGTTTAGGGCAATGCCAAGCGCATTAATGGTAAAATCTCGGCGGAGGCGGTCGTCTTCCATGCTGCCGGGTTCTACATCGGGCTTGCGGCTATGGGCATGGTAGCTTTCTTTGCGTGCCCCTACAAATTCTACCTCCATGCCCTGATAGCGAAAGTGTGCGGTACCAAAGTTTTTGAAATAGCTAACGGCAGGCGTGGGCTGCAATCCCTCTGCTACGGCATGGGCAAGTTCTATGCCGCTGCCGGAGCACACAATGTCGGCATCTTTGGTGGGGCGATGGAGCAATTTATCACGCACACAGCCCCCTATAAGGTGGCATTCTATATTCAGCTTATCGGCACATTTGCCTATCCATGTAAAGAGGGTTAGTTCGTTTTCCGTAAATGTTATTTCCATGCCGTAATGTGTGCAAAGATAATACGCAGGGGGAAAAGTTTATTGTTATAAACTAGACTGAAATTTGGTATGTTTGCGGTAGTGAGGGCAAGGCTTTCTACGAAGTGTGAAATGCTTTAAAGCAATTAGTGCAAGGAAGTGTAAAACACTTCAAAAAAATTAGCACAAGTGAAAAAGCACTCATATCTTGCCCTAAGTACAACTCCCTATATCCACCCATTGTTCAGTTGTACGAGCTTCATAACCAATTCTTTTAGCATGGCGGCGGGGGTGTCGTGGCTGTTAATGCCCACCGATTTGGTGTTGTATTCTGCTATTATGCGCAGGGCACGGTCAGGTATGGCGGGGTGCATTTTTTTGGCTAAATCTTCATATAAAGCTAATTTCCAACTGCCTAACATATCTTTCTTTTTGGAGTCGTCAATATTGTTAGGCAGGTAGCGCGCCATGTATATACGTGAATAGTGGCTATACAGCATGGTGGTTATCACCGGCATGGGCGCAGATTCCGGCACGCTTAGCATATAGTGTAGCATGGCAAACAGGCGTTCATGTTGGTTAGCATTGGTTATCAGCTCCGGTAGTTCATAGAGGTTGTACTCTTTGCTAATGCCTATAAAGGTGCTAATGTGCTGTGCGGTTAGCACGGTTTCGTTTTTTAGGTTTATGCGCACTTTGTCTATTTCGTTTGCTATTTTTTGCAAGTCAACACCCAAATGAGAGCTAAGTGTTTCTGCTTCCTTTTGCCCGATGGTTAGCCCGTGTTCTCTGCCATATTGGGTAATCCAGCTTGGCATATCTTTTTCCTTTAGGGGCTTAGACAAAAAGTGCTCGCCTTTGCGCTTTACAGCATCTAATAGCTTTGACTTATCCGGTAGTTTTTTGTGCTTATATTGTATTAAAAAAATTGTGGATGGCATAGGCTTTTCTATATAGCCTATCAATTCGTTAATATCCTTAAACGAGGCTGCTTCTTTTAGTATCACCAACTGCCGGTCTGCAAACATGGGGTAGCGGCGGCAAGCCGATACAATGTCCTGAAAGGTGGCATCTTTGCCATAGAGGGTTATTAGGTTAAAATCACGCTCTTCGGGTTGCAAAATTTTTTCTTCAAAATAGTGCGTTAACCGGTCTAAATAAAAAGGTTCTTCGCCTTCTATCAGGTAAACGGGAGCGTATTCCTTTTTGTCTAATTTTTTAATTAGTTGCTTATATTCTGTGGTCATGTTTAGGCGTTATTATTGGCATATAGGGCATTGAGGGTTAGGTGTCGGTAGCCGGCTAAGGCTAAAAACACCTTTGCGGTGGTGTGCACATCTTGCAGGCAGTATTGGGCTATGCGCGGCAAATTGTTGTCATTCCAATACACACTTGCCACCATGCTACCGTCCAAGTCGTCTTTAGGCGATGGTATGCCAAGCACTTGCGCAAGCAAAGATAGCGAAGTAAAGTTTTTATAGTCGCCATATTTCCACATTTCTAATGTGTCTATATGCGTGACCTCCCAAGGCTTTTTCCCCGACAACTCCATACAGCGGGGCAGGGTAAGGGCATTAATCATCATTCTACGGCAGAGGTAGGGCATATCAAATTCTTTAATGTTATGCCCGCAAAAAATAATTTCACCCTGCCTGCTTTCAAAGCCGGCAATGGCAGCTAAAAACTCCTCCAAAAGGGCTTTTTCGTCATTCCCGGTAATAGATTTTAGGTAAATATGTTGGATGCCGCTTTTCTCGTATATAGTGCCAATGCCAATGCACACCACTTTGCCAAATTCGGCAAATATACCCCCGCGCTCTTCAAACAAGCTTGCCGAAGAAGGAGGCAAAGCGGGGTCGGCATCTTTGTCCCAATTCCGTAGCGATTTAGCCTTTCTGTCCCACTCTTTTTGCATGCCTTGCGTTAGCTTTTGATAGCTGCTTTCACCGGGCACGGTTTCAATATCAATGAATAATATTTTGTTTAAGTTTATCATTAACAATAAATTTATTACTTTTGTGCGTTAATTCTATTCCCTAAAGGGGCTAAAAAGAGCAATCAACCTACAAAAATAGCTATATGAGCGACAATATCTTAAAATCTCGCAGAAATAACGGCAGTAATAACCAAGCCATTTACTGGATAGTAATTGGGCTGCTATTAGCCGGCTGTATTTACCTCTATGTTTCTAAAAACAATACCCTAAAAGAAAGCGAAGCCGACCATAAAAGCATGTCCGGCAAAATAGACTCTGTAGCCGCAGAACGTGAGCAAGTTCAAAAAGAATTTGAAGCGGCATCGGCAAGGATAGATGACTTGCTAACGCAAAATGCGAAATTGGATAGTTCGCTCCGCCAAGACAATACCGAAATAGAAAA
>RGMU01000230.1 GCA_010021705.1 Chitinophagia bacterium
TCTACGTTAAGCTCTTCGTCTTTTTTCTTAAATTTATGTTTATAGTCAAAAGATGTAGATAGCGAAAGCGGGCGCACCTTAAAGCTACTTTGCCTGAATTGGTGCAAAAGGGGATTGCCTTCTTGATTAGGGTTCGCATAAATGTTGTATTCCGAAGAATCATTAAATCCAAACTGCATCAGATGCACATTTTCTGTGATAGAAATGCTATTGTTTTTGTTAGGGTCAAAAGTGATGCCCAAGCTGTTGAAAGAGCCGTTAAATGAACGCGGCACGTGCTCATAAGTGTGATAAGAGCGTGTGTTGCCTTGCGCATCGGGTATTTTATCGGTACGGTCTGTATATACGTTATGGAAAGTATTATTTAAGCGGAAGCTACCGTTCACAAAAGTTGTCCATTTGCCTTTTCTAAGGTTTATGCCGGCATTACCGTTATATTTATCCCGCGTGCCCGCCCCTAACGACCCAATGCCGTTAATGCCTAATCTGCCGTCTTTTTTGGTAATGATATTAATAATGCCACCAGTGCCCTGCGCGTCATATTTAGCACCGGGATTGGTAATTACTTCTACACTTTCAATGCTGGCTGCCGGCATAGAAGCCAATGCCGAAGACACATCACTGCCTAACATAGTGGCAGGTTTACCGTCTATCAATATGGTTACGCCGCTTTTGCCCCGCAAGCTAACGTTGCCATCACCGTCCACTGATACCGAAGGCACATTTTGGAGCACATCGGTAGCACTACCTCCGGTAGAAGTAATGTTTTTTTCTACGTTAAACACTTTTTTGTCCACCTTTAGCTCCATGCTTGCCTTTTCGCCCACTACATTGGCAGTTTTTAAAGTGGTTTCAGACGCTTTTAGCTTTATTGTGCCCACATTTACTGTGGCATCATTAGCTGCTAAAGAAACATTTTGAAAAAAGGGCTTCGCTCCTATACTTTCTATGCGTAGCATATAGCTACCGGCACCCACATTGGCTATATTAAACGTTCCATCGTCTTTGCTAAGGTCGCCACCCGCAACAGACGAGTCCGGTCTTAGTAGCGTAACTGTGGCATAGCCTAACGGTTGCCCGGAGGCATCTATCAACTTACCTTTAATGCTACCCGCATAAGTAGGTGTTTCTTCTTTAGCCACTCGCCCCACATCTGGCATTTGCGTTTGAGCCGATAAATGGGTACTACAATACAATACGCAACAGAGCGCAACAAAACAAACCTTAGCAAAACCGGGACTGAACATGGCGGGGCAAAATTGCAGATATTCTCTGATATTATATGACAATAACGTGAAAGTAACCCTTAATTTAACACCTATAATAGCATAGACAGAAACTATAGCGTAGAAAAAATCTTTCTATTTTATTTAAATATTGGGATATAATTAAAGTGTTGTGCGAAATAAGTAGTACTTTTGCAACCACTTTCAAATCATAATGTCTGCAATGGGCTTTTTGGGCTTTTTCAGTTTTCTAACTCAAGAAATTGCTATAGATCTTGGCACCGCCAATACTTTAATTATACACAACGACCAAGTTGTGGTAGATGAACCCTCAATTGTAGCTATTGATAGGGAGTCTAAAAAAATTGTTGCCGTGGGGAAAAAGGCAATGATGATGCACGAAAAAACCCATGACAATCTTAAAACTATTCGCCCCTTAAAAGACGGTGTAATTGCCAATTTTGACGCGGCAGAAAGCATGTTGCGTGAAATGATTAAGATGGTTTATTCTAAAAAACCTCTTTTTCCTCCTGCATGGCGTATGGTAATTTGCATTCCCTCCAGCATTACGGAAGTAGAACGCAGGGCTGTGCAAGACTCTGCAAGGCAGGCAGGTGCGAAAGAAATATCCCTTATCCACGAGCCTATGGCTGCTGCTTTAGGTATTGGCATAGACGTTACCGATGCCACAGGCAACATGATAGTGGATATTGGAGGCGGTACAACCGGTATTTCCATTATTTCGCTTGGGGGCATTGTTTGCGACCAATCTATACGCATTGCGGGTGATGAATTTACCAGCGACATTATGGAAGCCATGCGCAAAGTGCACCATCTGCACATAGGGGAGCGCACCGCAGAGCAAATAAAAATACACGTTGGCTCGGCATTAACGCACTTAGATAATCCACCTGACGACATAGCCGTTAACGGGCGCGACTTAGTTACCGGCATCCCTAAGCAAGTAATGGTAACATACCAACAAACAGCCGAAGCCCTTGATAAGTCTATATTTAAGGTAGAAGATGCTATTTTAAGAGCCTTAGAAGCCACCCCACCCGAATTAGCCTCCGATATATTAAGGCGAGGTATTCACCTCACGGGTGGTGGTGCATTGCTAAGGGGTTTAGACAAGCGCATTTCTCAAAAAATTCGCCTGCCCGTATATGTAGCCGATGACCCGCTTCGCGCTGTGGTGCGCGGCACCGGCATTGCCTTAAAAAACTACAACAAAATGAGCTTCTTAATGAGGTAATAAAGCACTACTTGCGGTAGCGTTGTTTTTGCTATCTTGCTGCCATGAGCACCCGTAACCATACCACAACTGCGTCTTTTAGGGCGCAATTCGCTGAAAGAGCAAGGGTGTAGGATATATAAAATAAGGCAATATTTTTGTATCTTTGCCGTAAAAATGTTACTATGTCGGTTTTAGATTTACAAATATACGAGCTTTTTAAGAAACACTTCAGTGAAGAAGAGGCTAAACAAGTAATAACCTATATAGACATAAAAGTAGAAGAGCGGTTGCAGCTAAAAAAAGATGTTTTTCTTACCAAAGACGATAAAGTTGAAATTATTAAATCTATCTATAACGCTGTTTTTACTTCCACCATCATTCAGTTTTTTGCCATTGTAGGCAGTTTAATCGCACTTTTAAAGTTTATGCTGAACAAATAGTTCCGCCCTACCTTCTTATCAATTTGCCCCAGCTAATAAAAAAGCCAAATACCATAATAACTACGCTAAGCCACAGCACATTAATATAAGGGAATACAAGGGCTTTTAGCACTATGTAATCGTCTTT
>RGMU01000024.1 GCA_010021705.1 Chitinophagia bacterium
GGGGGCTTTGGGCTACATTTTACTTACCATAGCCGACATTGCCACCTATTATGCTGCCACACAAAACGCTTATTTGCGTTTTTATGTAAGTTCCTTTTTTATTTTTAATCTTGTGCTAAGTATTGCTTTGCTATGGCACTATCGTCAACTCAAATGACAGCCCCCTCCTCGCGCCTTTATACCGATATGATGGGTACTGAAGTGATGCTACCTTGCCCGCCCAAGCGCATAGTGTCTTTAGTGCCTTCGCAAACGGAACTGTTACATTATTTAGGCTTGCAAACCCAAGTGGTGGGTATTACCAAGTTTTGCATACATCCGCAGGAGTGGTTTATGGAAAAGGCGCGCGTGGGAGGCACAAAAAATGTTAAATATGACAAAGTAGCAGCCCTTTCCCCCGACCTTATTATTGCCAACAAAGAAGAAAATGACGAGAAAAACGTGAATGCCCTGCGCAGCCTTGCGCCTGTATGGGTAAGCGATATACAAAACCTGCCTCAAGCCCTGCAAATGATAGCCCAAATAGGCAATATAACGGGCACAGCAACCGAAGCGCAGCAACTGTTGCACGCCATAGCGCAGGCATTTGGCGATTTAACCCGCTCCGCCCCTCTCATTCCCGCTGCTTATTTGATATGGCGCAACCCCTGGATGGCAGCCGGAGGCGATACATTTATTCACAATATGCTTGCCTTTGCGGGCTATAGTAATGTGCTGGCGCACACTGCCCGCTACCCCTCCATTACGCTTGAGGCATTAGCAGCCTTAGCCCCGCAAGCAGTGCTGCTAAGCAGCGAACCCTATCCGTTTGCAGTGGCACACATAGCCGAAATTAAGCAAGCAATGCCCAACGCTAAGGTGCACCTGATAGACGGAGAAATGATGAGTTGGTATGGTAGCCGACTGTTGTTGGCAGCAGACTATATCCGTAGCCGGAGGTGGGAAAGTGAGGGTTGAACCGGCATATACCCTATGCCTTCAACCACAAAAATACGGTGGGTAGCTTATCTAATTGCGGTGGATTGGCTTGCCATTGTTGAACGGCTTTGGTAGTAATAAGCGCATTTGGGGCACTAATATTTTGGGCAATGCAAAGTAGGGTGCCGGGCTGTAAATGCCGGCAAAGGGCTTGCGCTAAGGCTTGGGTGCGATAGGGTGTTTCTATGCACATTTGCGTTTGATTATACTTGAGCGATAGGGTTTCCAATTCTTTAATGCGCTGCTGCAAAGCGGGTTCTTTTACCGGCAGATAGCCGGCAAACGCAAACGATTGTCCATTTAGTCCCGATGCCATTAGTGCCATCAGTAGCGCACTTGGACCCGATAGAGGCACTATTTGGCACTGCAACTTATGCGCAGCAGCCACTATTATGCTACCGGGGTCTGCAATAGCGGGGCAGCCGGCCTCGCTCATTATACCTATACTATGCCCTTCGGCAACCCACTTTTTGAGGGTGCTTAGGGCTTCTTCTTCTTTTTTGTGGTCTATTTCGCACCACTGTATGGGGTCAATAGGCAGGTCGGGGTGCAGTTCTCTCAAAAACCTGCGCGCTGTGCGTATGTTTTCCACTATGTAGTGGCTAAGGGTGCGCGTATACGTCCATACATCTGCCGGTAGCGAAGCTAAATTGCCGGGAAATAGCGGGAGGGGAATAAGATAAATATTTACGGGCATGGATAAGAAAATAGCCTTGTTTGCTGTAATATTTATGCCGTAATCGGCTCTTTTGAGCCGCCAAAATGCCCCCGCAATACAATAAACATAAGTCCTAATACATTAGGCACATTGCCTTAGAACAATTTAGGGCAACTCCAGCTGTAGTTGGGTTCGGCGGCGCGTCTGTTGATGTTGCCAAAGAAAAGGAGCGATAGTTCTAAACCACCGTTACCGTTGGTGGCAGGTGAAAATTTAGAACTGTTAATATCATAAGATAAGCCTATGCGCATTTTAGACCACTCTACTGCCACATAAGGGGCTATGGCATCGCCATATCTGTACCAGCCGCCTAAGTAGAACACGGTGTTGCGCTGATAGTCTAAATCGTGTCCGGGGTTCATTACCCAGCCCATGGCTGCGCCTAATAGTATTTCTGTGGCACTTGCTTGTGTTTGGTAAAGGCTGCTTGCATAGAGCACGGTTTTTTCGTTCAGGTTAAACGAACCGCCTAAGTAGGCTGTGATGCGGGAATGTATTTGGTGGTTGTCGCCTAAAAATGATTCTACGGGCTGCGTAAGATGGTAGTAAGACAAGCCGGAATATACGTTAACGTGCTCGTTTATTTCGCCTGAATACATTACACCTAAATTAAAATCAGGGTAGGTGAGGTCTGCTGCTAATCCTGTTGCCTCACCTGAATTACCGGCAGTATATGTGCCGGTATTAGGGTCATAGCCCTGACCAAATTTAAGGGCGGTTTTATCAAGCGTTTTTTGTACTATAAACACCTGAGCACCTAAAGAAAGGTGCTGCTTCCGGTCTAAGCCAAATCCTTTATGATATGCAAAAGAACCGCCAAAGGTTTTGTTTTGCAATAGCGCAGTACCTGCTTGGTCGAGCAGTGCCATTACACCAAGCCCAATAGCGTCTCCTTCCGGCAATTTGCCTTTAAGAATAGCCATATCGTAAGACATGGTCATTGTGCTGTAAGGTTTTGAAGACACGGAGTTCCACTGTGTGCGGTAGTTCGCAGCCAGGCGAAGGTCGCCCGGCACTAAGCCCGTTTGGGCGGGATTAAGCGTTAGCGGTGAAGTAAAAAACTGCGTAAAGTGCACATCTTGTGCATATACACTAATGGCTAAACTTATACTTGCGATTAATAAAAATACAATTTTTTTCATATCCTTGCTATAGTGCTTTTTAGGCGGTTCTATAAACGAGGCAATATACACCTATTTTGTGGATAATTGCACATTTGTGGATATTTTTTTGTGTATAGGTTTGATAATTAAGTGGCAAAGCATGGTAACCGGCAAAATTTTAATGCACCTTACGCCAAAAAGCAAAAGCCACCCATTGTGCAGGTGGCTTTGTAATAATGTATAGGCTAAAAGGCTATTTATTTTGAAGCTAAAAAGTCTTTTACTTTGTCTTTGTGCATCATGGCTTCTTTAAACGTATAGGCACCTGATTTAGGGCTACGCACCACTTTTATTACTTTAGTATAGTTTTTTGCCTCCAAAGCCAATTTGGGGTCTTTCTTTATCGCGGTTTTTGCTGCTTTTGCCATTTTATGTTTGTTTTATATGTTTGGATAATGGAATAAAAGAGATGTATAAATAAGACCGGCTTATTTAATTTCTTTGTGCACCGTAACTTTTTTAAGTATTGGGTTATACTTTTTAAGTTCTAAGCGTTCTGTAGTATTTTTTTTGTTTTTAGTGGTGATATAACGGCTGGTACCGGGCTGTCCGCTATTTTTATGCTCGGTACATTCCATTATCACAAGCACTCTGTTACCTTTCTTTGCCATAGCAATATATTAAATAAAAGTTGGTTACAATTTGGATGAAAAATACTAAATAGCCACACCTTTGCTGCGAAGTTCTTTTACTATTGTAAATAGCCCTCTTTTGTTGATAGTGCGAATGGTGTCGGCAGTAATTTTTAAAGTAATCCAGCGGTCTTCTTCTGCTAAAAAGAAGCGTTTTGTTTTTAGGTTGGGTAAAAATCTTCTCAATGCCTTTTTGTTTGAAAAAGACACTTTATGACCCACAATAGGCTTTCTGCCCGTAACTTGACATACACGTGCCATGATATAAAATTTTTTGGGACTGCAAAGGTACGTATTTTTTTCTAATCCACATACTATGTAGAAAAATATTTTTTTTGGTATGGGTAGGGTGTGGTGCTTAATCAATCGGTTGTACTTTCACGTGTAGGCGTTAACCTCTATCAAACATGCCTTAGTGCGTAATAGCAGAGCAGGGGAGCATATTCATACCGCATTCTTGAATTGATAGCTGCCATAGCGCAAAGTTAGCTAAAAAATCTGTGATGGGCAGCTTTTGAGCCTATCATAGATTTTCGCTTTTTAATATGTTACCCATAGCTCCACATCGGTGCGTTCGCGCTTTTGGGTGGCTACGTGCCAGTTGCCGCCATACTTTATATAGGAGGGGTATATTTTGCCGTTAATTAACCGGGTTCTTACGTCCATGTTCACGTCAAAGTCGTATAAAACGGTGCGGAAAGACAGGGCATACCTGCGCGCTAAAATGCGGTAGTCCGGCAGGCTAAACCATGTTGAAAGCTCGTTATACACCACTTTTCGGCTATATTCGGGCTTGGGCACTACGGTAAAGAGGTAGCAACTTATAGAGTCGTATTCTACGCGCTTCACGCTAAGGTTGTATTTGTGCAGTTCGTCTTCATCAAATAGGCTGGCTTTATCGCCCATTAGGGGTATGCCTTTTACTTTGGCACCCGGATTAAAGATAAGCTGTTTTAGGGCATATTTGTGCTGTTCCATGCGCCCTTCGCCTTTATAGGTTTGGCTATTGCCAACAAGGTCGGTTTCGTTGCAAACTTTTTTTTCGCTAAAGAAAAGACTGTAAAACATTTCGGCACTGTAATACACAAAGCTACTATCGGCTTTGAAAAACCTGCCCTCTGCGTGTTGGCTTAGGGTGCTGTCTTTACGGCAGTTGGCAGTGCGTATTTGCAATAGCGTGGCATTAAGGCTTGCTTTGGCAGTGCCTTCTTTGTCTTGCGCTTTTATAGCCACACGGGCAGTAAAAGGCACTAAGTGCATGCTTTTAAAGGCTTTGTAGAAAGAGGTATCGTTTTTTATGCGCTGTATAAACTTGTTCATATCAAAGCCTGCCTTTACCACTACGATGTCTAAGGCTATAGCATGTTGAAAAGCAGAATCTGTGGTGTCTTTAGCCGGATATGTATGGCTACTTTGGGCAAGTAGCTGCCCGCCGGCAAGGCATAGCCATAGCAATATGTGCCATGTTTTAGTCATCTATGCGCTTCAAATGATATTCCGGCACCGGAGACACCACTAATGGGTATTTTTCTACCGTTACGTCTGACGGGTCTAAGCCAAAGCCTCGCTCTTCGCTTAGGCTAAACTTTTTAAGAATAAAATAGCCGCGCATCATAAAGCGTTCCCAAAGGGGCAGGTCATTGTCTCGGGATAAGAACTTTTCCATAACGATAAACCTAAAGTCGCCCATAACATTGCTTTTACTAAGACTTTCGTAGCGGCTCACAATGTTCACTTCTTTGTTGTTTACCATATTTTCTACCACCTTCTTAAACATGTGCTGAATGCGGTGCTCTATCCGGAAGCCTAAGCGAAATTCTACCCTGATAATTTCGTTGGGTACAATGGTTTGAACTGCATACTCCATAGTATAGGGGTCGTCTAACACATCTACGTGTACAAACCAATAGATGTCGGCACGTTTAGGCTTGCGGTAAAGAATGGAATAAATTATTTTATGTTCAATTTCTTTAGGATTGTTGGCACTTGTAAGGTACACCAAGTGGGTGGCATATTTTTGAATGCCCGAATCGTTGCTTAGCTCTTGAATGATGGGTATATAGTTGTCTAACCGTACAAACTCTACGTAGCGGTTTTTAATGCGCCTTGACTTAAACCACACCAACATAGACGTAAAAAAACCGCCCGCTACTATAATGGTAACTACGCCTCCTTCGGCAAATTTTTCAATTAAATTTGCCCAAAGAAATGAAAATTCTATGGTCAAATACACTGCCAAATAGGTGATTATGGCATACATGGGTGTGCGCTTCACGTGCAGGTAATAGGCAAACAGGCACGAGGTCATAATCATACATATAGTAATAGAAAGCCCGTAGGCAGCCTCCATTTGTGCCGACCTTTGAAAATAAAGCGTAATGGCACTGCACCCCACAAACAGTAGCAGGTTGATGCCCGGAATGTATAGCTGCCCGCGCTCGGCTGTGGGGTAGTTGATTTTCATTTTGGGCCAAAGGTTCATTTTTATGGCTTCGCTGATGAGGGTAAACGAGCCTGAAATTAAGGCTTGGCTGGCTATAATGGCTGCCACAGTGGCTATGACTATGCCGGGTATGATAAACCATGTGGGCATAATTTCATAGAACGGGTTGTGGCGAGCATTATCCCATATTTGGTTCTTTATACCAAGTAGATATGCCCCCTGCCCCAAATAGTTAAGTATCAGGCAAATTTTAACGCCAATCCATGATATGCGAATGTTGTTTCTGCCACAGTGCCCCAAGTCTGAATAAAGGGCTTCGGCTCCGGTGGTGCACAGAAACACAGCACCTAATATCCAAAATCCGTCAGGGTATGCGGTAAGCAGCTGTATAGCATAATAAGGGTTAAGGGCGCGGAAAATGCGCCAGTCGCCCAAGTTTACCAATTCATACATGCCAAGCCCTGCCAGCATAATAAACCATATTAGCATAATAGTGCCAAATGCTTTGCCTATAGCACCCGTACCAAACTGTTGAAAGAAAAACAGTAGCGTGAGTATGGAAACCACAATATAAACAATAGACATATTGCTAATGTTGTGCAATGACGGCAAATTGCGTAGCCCTTCTATGGCAGACGTAACGGATATGGGCGGCGTTATCATGCCATCGGCAAGCAGCGCAGCACCGCCTATCATAGCCGGAAACACTGCCCACTTGCCATGCCGGCGCACTAAGGCGAATAGCGAAAAAATGCCACCTTCGCCTTTGTTGTCGGCAGTGAGGGTTAAGGCTACGTATTTTATGGTGGTTTGGAGTGTTAGCGTCCAAATAATGCAAGACAATGCCCCTACAATTAGCAGTTCGCTAATAGGCTTGCCGTTGCAAATGGCATTCATTACATAAAGGGGCGAAGTGCCTATATCTCCGTATATAATGCCCAAGGCTATGATTAAACCCGGTAATGACGCTTTATGAATACCTTTTGACAAAGCCCAAAAGATTAGAACATTTACAAATAGGGTGCAAAGTTAGCGGGGATAAACCATTCCCCCTCAAAAAATATTACTAATTAATTGTGAATGACCGGAAATGCCGAAAAAGAACTTATCCACATAGCTTATAGGTGTATGCCATTGTGGTTTAACTTTGCAGTGAAATAGTTTTTGCCACACCTAACGAAAGTCTTACCACGCAGTTGGTCTATAATCACTTTAGCCGTTTTGATGCCGAAGTGGGTATAGAAATGCAGCAAAGCAGCAATCTTGCCATTGGCAAGTTGCTACAAAATGCGTCTAAAAAAGGTGAAGGCAGAGGCTACCCTGACTTTATTATTTCGCTAAATGCCTACCCCAATACGGCTAATAATTAGTAGTGCATAAATGTTTACCCGGCGCAGTTGGAAGGGGGTTATTGAATGTGATTTTGTGCTCAAAAAAAGTTTTTTTAGGCGTAACCAAAGCAAGGGGGTGAAAAAGGCGTTAAGTATTATATAAACAGATAGAAGGTGCTTTTTAGTGTGGGTGAAAAAGGAGGTAAAATTTTTTTTCGCAAACATATACACCCTTTAACAGTATTTTTTATCTTTACCCGCTCAATTCAAAATCAATCAATTTGTAGCGAATATGATGAACGCATTACGTTATTCGTTTTTAACCGCCATAGTTAGCTTAGCAGCGTTTGCTGCAAGGAGCCAGCAGCTAAAAGGCACCATCTTAGATGAGAAAAAACAGCCTATTATAAATGCCTCCGTGAAGGTGTCTTCGGGGGGTATGTTGAAGGCAGGTGTGGTAACAGACTATGATGGTGTGTTTGATGTAAAACCCTTAGAAGCGGGCAACTACACGGTAGAAATATCTTATGTGGGCTATACTACCATAAAAATGGAGGGCGTATTGGTATCTGCCACCGGTATTACGCCGCTTGACTTAGAAATGAAGCGCGAAAATGATGGTAGCGGTAAGGTGCTGAAAGAGGCTACTATTAAATGGAAAAAGCCGTTGGTGAATAAATACAGCACCAGTACGCTAATGACCACCGAAGACATTAAAAAAGTGGGCACTACCAGCACGGCAGACCTTGTGTCTTTAACACCCGGTAGCTACCAACAAAAAAGAAACGGTACTATTAGTGCAGATGGCGGACGTGGCGACCAAAACCTATATATAGTGGACGGTGTGTATGCCTACGGAAGCGCGGGTACTAATATGTCTCAAGGTTCTATAGAGCAGCTTGAGGTGTTGTCTTCCGGTATATCTGCCAAATATGGAGACGTATCGGGTGCGGTAATTAATATTACTACAAAGGGCGTTTCTCAAAAATATGCCGGCTATGCGCGTTTGCAGCATTCGGTTGACGGTTACAGAAACAACCTTGTATCAGCCTCTATTTCTGGTCCTATATTAAAGCTAAAGCGCGGTAAAGAAACAGAAAAGCACCCGGTAATGGGCTTTGCGTTAGGTGGAGACTTTTATTATGACCAAAACCGCAATCCGGCTTATGATAAGCAATATGTGGCAAAAGATGAGGTGAGAGACCGTATGTACACAGCACCGCTTATTGCTCAGGCTGATGCCAGCGGTGTTCCGGTGTTTAACTATGCGTCTAACTACATTACGTTCAATGACCTTAAACAAGTGAAACGCCCACCTAATAATAAAATAAAGGAACTAAGACTGAACGGTAAAATGGACTTTAAGGTGAGCGACCAGATGAAGATAACCGCAGGCGGTACGTTTGGGTTTACACGCAGCGACCTTTATGCCCGTACCCGTAATTTATTTGCACCGGAGGCTACGCCTATAGAAGATGCTTATACTACAAGGGGCTTTTTACGCTTTACTCAAAAGTTTGGCAAGGGTATAGACACTTCAAGGAAAAGTATTGTAACCAATGCCAACTATACAGTGCAGATAGATTTTCAAAAAGTGCACCGTAGCAGGCAAGACCCTGTGTTTAAGAAAAGCATATTTGAATATGGCTATGTGGGTAAATTTACTAAACAAGCGTTTGATTTTTACCGCCCCAATGATGTGGACTCGGTTAGTGGCAGAAAAGGCACCATACTGCAAAGCCGCACCACCTTTGGCGTGAACTATGAAAGGGACAACAGAAACCCGTCTTTGGCAAACTATACGTCTCAGCTATACAACCTGTTTCCGGCAGAGTTTCTTCCGGCTTCTATTGCGCAAATACAGTCGTTTAATGGTATGGCAAACGGAGACCAACCGGCACTTACTTACAGCACCTTTTTAAGCCCCGGCACCACCCGCAGCTACTACTTTATGACCGGTTCTAACCAGTACTCACTGTCTGTAGATGCGAATTTTGACCTTAAATTAGGCAAAGTGAAGCATGGTATAGAGTTTGGTTTGTACTATCAACAGCGCGTAGAGCGTAGCTACATAGCGCGTGCCAACCTGAATGGTATAGGTACAACGTCTTTATGGAGCCAAATGCGCCAGCTTGTAAGCAATGTAGAGAACAACGGATTGGTGTTAGACAAAGACAACCCTATATTTAAGGTAGGCGGTAAAGAATATACGCTAAACGATGTGAAAAGCGGAGCGGTGCTACCCAGCCCTGCCGATACTATCTATTATAAATTTGTTAATAAAAAGCCTACACAGTTTGACAAAAACTTGCGTGCCCGCTTAGGCAAAGGTGCTAATGAAGACATTAACATAGATGCGCTTGACCCATCGGTGTTTTCTTTAAGCATGTTTACTGCCGATGAGTTATTGAACAGCGGTAAAGACTTTGTAACCTACAACGGCTACACTTATGATGGTAAGCTGCAAAGTGGTGTAACTAACTTTAATGACTTTTGGACAGCCAAAGATGCTAACGGTAACTACACCCGTCCTATTGGTGCATTTAGCCCGAACTACATTGCGGGTTATTTGTTAGATAAGTTTGAGTATAAAAAAATGATATTTAACATAGGTGTGCGCATTGACCGTTTTTCTGCCAACACCAAAGTGTTGAAAGACCCTTATTCGCTATATGCTACCAAAAACAAAGGTCAAGTAGCGGGTAGTGCCAACTATTATAACGGTGGTTCGCACCCTTCAAACATAAGCGATGACTATGTGGTGTATGTAGATGACAACAACTCTCCAAAGCCAAATGTGATAGGCTACAGAAAAGACGATAAGTGGTATGACCCTTATGGTAACTTTGTGGAAGACCCTAAAACGCTAAAAGAGAACTTTACCAACGGTAGAGACCCTCAGCCCTACTTAATAGACAACATTAAGATAACAGACTCTAACTACAACCCTAACTCTGCATTTACGGACTACACACCGCAGGTAACGATGATGCCTCGCTTTCAAGTGAGCTTCCCGATAGACGTAAACAACAAGTTTTTTGCGCACTATGATATATATGTGCAGCGTCCTACGCCTACCAGCCTTAATAATGCTAATGCTTCAGACTATTATTTCTTAACGCAAAACTCTAATACCATTATCAACAATGCTAATTTGAAGTCTCAAAAAACTTATGACTATGAATTGGGCTTTGAGCACGTTTTGGGTCAAAGTGCGGCATTGAAAATTATAGGCTTCTACAAAGAGCGTAAAAACATGGTGGCGGTGCGTCCTTATTTATATGCTTATCCAACTACGTATTATACGTTTGGCAACCGCGATTTCTCCAGCACAAAGGGTTTGAAAGTGTTTTACGACCTTCGTCAAGGCAAAGACGCTCCGTTTGGTATGACGCTATCTTATACTTTACAGTTTGCTGAAGGTACGGGTTCGGGTCCATACTCCAACAATGCGGGTGGTAGTGTTCAAATATCTCCTCAAGGTTTGTTACAAAGCTTTATTGAAGCAGGGCAGCCGAACTTGCGCTATATATCAGCATTGGATATAGATTCACGCCATAATATTGTGGCAAACTTTGACTTCCGCTATGGTAAGGGCGAAGGTCCGGTGGTGGGTAAAAACCATATCTTCCAAAATGCAGGCATTAATATGGTGGCACGTGTACGTAGCGGTGAGCCATATACACGTATTGCGAATGCAACCGGTAACACCATTGTGGGTACGATTAATGGTTCACGCTTGCCATGGCACTTTAATGCAGACTTGCGTTTGAACAAAGAATTTGCCGTAGAGTTTAACCGCAAAAGCAAAAACAAGCCAAGCGATGTGCCCAATAAACATATCCACAAATTTGGAACGTTTTTATACTTCCAAAATGTGTTTAATACACGTGAAATATTGGGCGTGTACGGCTACACCGGCAAGCCTGATGATAATGGCTATTTAACTTCTCCGTTTGGACAACAAGCTATACCACAGCAAATTAATGCACAGTCTTATATAGACTTGTATAAGGTTAACATGTATAATCCGGATAACTTGAACTATGCCCGTGCCATTACTTTTGGTATAGAGTACAACTTTTAATTAATTAATCAAAAACATCATTAACTGATTTAGTTATGAATCGCATACATCCTTCCCTTAAAGCGTCATGCTTTGCCGTGCTAAGTTTGCTAAGCACAGCGGTGCAGCTAACAGCACGCGAAATATTAGACCATAAGCCTAAGCCCGCCCCCAAAGAGCAGTTGAAAACAACTGTGGCAAACTGTACAGGTGCTGTGGCAGCCATAGACTTAGACATTAACAATGTGCGTGCTCGCTTGATGACCGGTGGCGACATGTGGTGGAACATAGGCTTGCAAACAGCGGCTTATGAAGTGCCAAAAGGTACGGGCAGAAGCTCTCAATTTGCGGCATCGTGCTGGATAGGCGGCTATGACAAGCAGCAGCAGCTGAAAGTAGCGGCGCAAACCTACCGCCAAGATGGTAATGACTATTGGCCCGGTGCACTTGACTCTAAAGGTACAATTACCACTGATGAGTGTGCGAATTGGGACAGGTTTTGGAAAGTGGACAAGTCAACGATTAACAAGTTTATTGAGGCTGCTAAAACAGGCGGTAACTTAAAAACGGCAGAATTTGATGTAATCAACGGCTGGCCGGCTGTGGGTAATAGCAATGTTAAGGGTGCTACAGGTACAAACCTAACGCTTAATGGTTCGTTTACTTATGCCCCCTTTGTTGACCTGAACAATAACGGTAGCTATGAGCCTGAAAATGGTGAATATCCGGATATACGCGGCGACCAATTTATATGGTGGGTGTGCAACGATGCGGGTAATGTTAAAAACC
>RGMU01000231.1 GCA_010021705.1 Chitinophagia bacterium
CAGTGTAAACATTGGGTTTATTTTTAGTCCAACTGCATTACCTTTAGTACCTTTGTATGGCAAAATATAAACTATTGATTTTCGGTGGTTTATAAATAGCTATAAAAAGAACTATAAGTGCCGAAGCAACGGCATGACTTGAGGTAGCTTCACCTACAAACGGTGCCTCTACGGTTTGCCGGTTCACAGAGGCATTAATCATTAACAATCACCTTCTCCACCCACTTACGGCTTGCTGTGGTTATGGTTAGGATATAATTGCCTTTAGGCAAGGCGGAGAGGTTGAGCGTTTGGCTTAGGCTGTTAGCTTGCTTAGTGGCTACAATTTTACCCGTAATATCCGTTAAGATAATGCCGGCATATACCGCTCCATATAGACTAAATTGGAGGAATTTTATCGCATTAAATAATATTTTGCAGATAAATTGCTTTATAGTTATAATCTAAGTGCCCGTTTGCGTCAAATTCCAAATCTTTTGGCATTTTGGTGTTATTTTTTAGTTTGCTGTGGGTATAATGAATTGTTTTTATGTGTATATCGTCTGTTTCGCAAACAGATACATCTTTTCCACTTTTAGCTAATCTTCTGATACTTTTAATAATGTAATCAACAAATACTTTACCGGCTTCTAATTGTTGATTTGCAGACGCATTCGCACCACTTGCATTGCTTTTTTTGAGTTCAATACAAAAAATGTATAACTGCGGCTTCTTTTGAGTTTTTTTCACTGCAAATAGAATATAGTCGCACATTTTGTTTAGCACACCAAAGTCGCTAAAGTAAGGAAACAAAATAGGTAATGAAGAATTGGTAGAGTTGTCTTCAAAACGGTATAATACATAATCTATTTCGTTATCACTGTATAAGCTAATGGAGTATTTAAATGGTTTGCCATTATTATCAAAATCCTCTTCAAATAACAAGTTTTGCTTTTCGGGTTTGTAAATGGCATTTAGTACTTTTTTAATAGTATTGATAATATCACTCATCTCTGGCTCCAAATTTTAGTGTATTATATATGGATAAGGTAGTTGAATTTAAATTATCAATAAGGTTGTCAATAGTAATTATGTCAAACCCCTCTTCTGTTACCGGTATGGGCGTAGTCTTGCTTTTGGGCGATTCCGGGCTTTGAAAGTTAAATAAATAAGCACCCACCTCGTTTTTATCTAAATATTCATCTTCACGATAACCAAATTTTTGGGTTATTTTCTTTCGCTCACTTTTCTTCTTTCCATTTATAGTGCTACCCAACATAATTAGGTTGTTTAGTTCACGCACTATATAGTCGCTATGCGTGCTTACCACCATTCGCAAGCCCCTATTAATCATTTGGGCAAATAAGCGCGCTATTAATATTTGGTTGTCGGGGTGTAAATTCAGTTCAGGTTCGTCTATTATAATAAGATCGTTGGGTTGGGCATCATGCTTCAAATAAAGAATAAGGCTTGCCATTGCCTTTACAATGGAAGAACTTTGTTGAAAAGAAAGTGCAACATCATTAGCCCTTGCCGATGTAAACAATACGCTACCGTCTTCATTAATGGTTACACTACCGTTCAATAGCCTTTTTTCCATTTCTACGGCAAAGTCGTAATAATGGCTGCTTCTCCTTTTTTTGGATACGTCTAATTCTTCGGCATTTCTCAATGCATCACGCACCGGTTTGGTGTAGCGTACTAAGCGTTTGCGGTAGTTTTCCAAATCATTTGGGTTGCCTTTTTCCATCGTAGATTGAAGGTTGTCCAACAAATCCTGACGCTTTACAGAAAGCTCACGCGAAAAGCTAAAAATAGAATTGCGCTCTACCGGCAAAATTACCGCAGAAGCAAGGGGCATAAAAGCCAACCATTGTAACACCACTGTTATAATGATTTCTTGCCCATCTTCAGATAATTCCATTGATTTATTCGGCGTAAGGGTTATGGAAGTATTATTAGAACTTTTAATAATTCTATAAGGTACTCCCGAAAACAATAGCGTAGTATCAAGCGTTAGTTCATTAATATATTGCTTAACACTGTCTATAGATTCTAAATGGGTGAATTGAACGTTTAGTTTTTTTGCAAACCTCTCGTCATCATATTGAGGAATAGCAAAATATTCCGGCAAATCACGCTTAGTTCTTGATAACCTGTCTTTAGCAATGGCAAAGAATAATTCAGCGTCTATTTCTATTAAAAAATCCCCACTTTCGGTTATTTCTATTTTCTTTTCCTCTATGCCACTGAGAGGGGGAAGGGAAATTAGAAGATGCTGTTTGGCAAAGGCATAGAGTGTATAGGCGCAGTAGGTTTTGCCGGTGCCATTAGGACCGCAAAAAACAATCAGTTTTTTAGACAGGTCTATTTCAGCCTCCCCAACGGGTCCTATATTTTTTATTTGAATCTTCATCTTTTTCAGGACTATTTGCTTAATAGCAAGTTGTTTGATAGCAAAGATAGCACAATGTTTAAGAACAGCCCGCTAATCATCTATATCAAAACCACATAATCCCCCACCCTTACCTCACCTCGCTACCCGGTGCTGCGGCTTCGGTAGGGGCAACAAACAGCAAGCTGCCGTCAGGGTTTTGCGCCATGAGTATCATGCCTTTGCTTTCAATGCCTCTCATTTTGCGGGGGGCAAGGTTTGCCACCACCACTACTTGCCTGCCTATAATGCTTTCGGGGCTGTAGTGCATGGCTATACCTGATAGCACAGTGCGGTGCTCGGTGCCTAAGTCTAAGGTAAGCTGAAGCAGTTTGTCGGCTTTGGGCACTTTTTCGGCATTCAGAATGGTAGCAACGCGCAGGTCTATTTTGGCAAAGTCGTCTATGCTAATAAGGGGCTTTTCTGCAACGGTAGCCGTTTCGGGTGCGGGCTGTTCGGCAGGTATAGGCTGCTCGGCAGGAGCGGGAGGAGTGGCTTGTGGGGTCATGTTTATGGCTTTGTTTTGGTGTAGCTTTTCTACTTGCAAGGCTATTTCCGCGTCTTCTATTTTGCGGAAAAGGAGGGTGGGCGGGTTTAGCGGATAGTTGGTTTTTAAC
>RGMU01000232.1 GCA_010021705.1 Chitinophagia bacterium
GATACAGCAGTTGATAGCCTACCGGAAGCCTGCTGCGGGGGATAAATTGCAGTTTAAAGACGGCAGAGTGGTGGAACGCTCGTATTTTCCGGTGGTGATAGAAGGAACACTGAAAGGGCATTTATGGATATACAATGAAGAAATAGACCTTAACAAGTTAGAAAAAACGGTTAATGCCAAAATTGATAAGTACCGCAATGTGATTGCGAACATGAACTTAGGGCTGATGGAGGTGGACGCTAACGACAAAATAGTGAGTGTAAACGAGACGTTTTGCTATATGTCGGGCTATGCGCGAGAAGAGCTTTTTGGCAAAAAGATATTAGACGTATTAGGAAATAAAAAGAATGAAAAAGAGATAAAAGACCGTATAAACCTTAGAAAACACGGCTTTATAGACATGTATCAATTACCGGTGCTGAACAAGCAGGGTAATGAGCGGTGGTGGCTAATGAGCGATGCCCCTATTTTTGACGAAAATGGAGAGTTGGTAGGGTCTATAGGTATCCACATGGATATTTCAGACCAAAAAAAGATGGAGCAGGAGCTTGAGGTGTCCCGTCAAAAAGCGGAGGACTCCAGCAAAGCCAAAGAAACTTTTTTGGCAAATATGAGCCATGAAATTCGCACACCCATGACGGGTATTTTGGGTATAGTGAACATATTATCCAAAACAAGCCTTGATGAACAGCAGCAAAAGTTTGTTCACATGATTTCAGAATCGGCAAACAACCTGCTAACTATCATTAACGATGTGTTAGATATTGAAAAAATTACTGCCGGTAAATTAGACTTAGAGCATATACCGTTTAAGATAGAAGAAAAGGTATTTAACGTTTTACAATCTTTTCAGTATAAGGCAGAAGATAAAAACATTAACTTAGTGTTGAACAGTAGCCTGCCCGATGAGCTTATTGTGGTAGGCGACCCTTACAGATTGGGGCAAATACTAAACAACCTATTAGGCAATGCCATTAAGTTTACCTCGCAAGGAGAAATTGCCATCAGCATTCAAATAAAGCAGGCAGATACGCAAAAAACGACTATAGAAATAAAGGTTCAGGACAGCGGTATAGGCATAAAAGAAGACCGGTTGAACGAAATTTTCCAGCCCTTTGTGCAGGCAGCCACCGATACCTCTCGCAAATATGGGGGCACCGGCTTAGGGCTAACTATCTGCAAAAACCTGATAGAAATGCAGGGGGGGCAAATATGGGTGCAAAGCAAAGTGGGCGTAGGCACTACGTTTGGCTTTCACATTCCATATACGAAAGGTAATGACAGCATGATACCGGTGGTGGATAAAGAAAGTATCAACTTTAAGGAATTAGCCGGTATTAGTATTTTGGTGGCAGAAGATGTGGCACTTAATCAGTTTTTGATTAAGCATATTTTAGATTCATGGAGTTGTGAGTCGCACATTGTTAACAATGGTAAGGAAGCGGTGGAAGCAGCGCAGAAAAAGGCGTTTGACCTTATTTTGATGGACATTCACATGCCGGAAATGGACGGCAAGGAGGCTACTTCGCTTATTCGGAAGCTGAATATAGGAGACCGGTATTCACAAAGCAACCCACAAGCCGAAAAGAACTTAATACCCATTATTGCGCTAACGGCACACGCCCTCAAGGGAGACGGACAACGCTACATTAATATGGGCATGAACGGCTACATAGCCAAGCCCTATACCGAAGAAAAGCTATACCAAGCCATTAAAGAAATACTACGCCCCGAAACACTACAGCAAGCTGCCTCGCAAAATGCCGGCTCTGAACCCGCCCCGCCACCTAAGCCGGCAGCTATACCACCTGCCAATGCGGGCTTGCTGTATGATTTAAGTTTTATTAACTCTGTAGGCAAGGACGACCCCGCATTTATTGAGAAAATATTAACTATTTTCTTAGAAACAATGCCTGCCGACCTGAACAAACTGATTGATGCCTACAACAAGCGTAGCGTGAGAGATGTGGCAGATTTGGCTCATAAAATGAAGTCTATGATAGATACTTTAGGTATAAGTTCTATTAAAGACGTTATCAGAGAGTTAGAAGCCACGCAAGCCATTGTACCGGAAACACCGCAAAAAATAGTTAAAGTGAAAGATACGTTACAGCAGGTTTTTAAGCAGTTGAAAGAGATAGTTTAGGGGGGGATTAACCATTATTAAAATACTATGTTACACACAGACCCTATTGAATACGTTGTGTTGGTAAATGAAAAAGACCAACCCATAGGCACTATGGAAAAAATACAGGCACATAAAGAAGGCAGGCTACACCGGGCATTTTCGGTATTTATATTCAATAGTGCCAATGAAATGCTACTTCAAAAGCGGGCTACGTTTAAGTACCATTCTCCGGGCTTATGGACAAATACTTGCTGTAGCCACCCCCGCGAAGGCGAGCACCTGAAATTTGCTGCCATGCGGCGGTTGTATGAGGAAATGATGATTGTAGCGACTATTAAGCCCGCGTTTACGTTTATCTACAATGCAGCTTTAGATAATGGCTTAATAGAGCATGAATATGACCATGTATTTATAGGCAAAACAGATAAGCTCCCCATACCCGACAGCTATGAAGTGAGCGACTGGCGATACATTAGCCGTGATGCGCTACTTAAAGAAATAGAACAACACCCTTACCACTTTACCGAGTGGTTTAAGATATGTTGTAGCCAATATATAGACTTGCTATTTGATGCCGTGCTTTAGGCATTAGCCGCCCATTTGGTCTTCTATCTCCATTATTTTCTCAAACGCAGCATCATATTCTTTTTGCAGCTTTGATAGCTGTGTGTTAAGCTCTTTATAGCGGGTGTCAAGTTGTTGAAACTCTGTTTTATTGCCATAAATGGCAGGGTTGGCTAATGATTGAGACACACCGGCGGACTCTGCTTGCAAACGGGCTATTTCAGCCTCACATTTTTCGGCTTGCTTTTGCCACTTTTGAAGGTCTTTTTTTAGTTGCTGCTGCTTTTCGTTATTGGCAGGCTTGGGCTGTGGCTTTTCCGGCTCTTTTTCTGCCTTTT
>RGMU01000233.1 GCA_010021705.1 Chitinophagia bacterium
GCTTATAGTGTGATGACCACTGCCCTTAACGAGGCTACGGAGAAGGGGTTGAAAAGAGGATTGCAAGAAGGCTTGCAACAAGGCTTGCAGGAGGGGGAGAAAATAGGCATAGAGAAGGGGCTGGAAAAAGGCTTGCAGGAGGGGGAACTGAAAGGCAAGTTAATGGCAGCTAAAGCAATGTTGAAAATGGGTTTTTCTATTTATGCAATAGGTGCGGAATTAGGCTTGAGTGAGGCAGCGATAAAAGCTATTGAGTAATTCCCTGATATCACAGTAGGTTATTGGTTAATCAATAACCATGCCTTTAGCTTCCTGTTTGCTTTTGTGGTCTAAGATAATGAGGAGGGCTATGGGTAGGTAAAAGAGCGAGCCTACTTTGTGGGTGTCTATCAGTTCCGAGAAAAAGTTGTTTACAAAGCCGGCTGCAATGGTCATTATTAGCCCAATAGTGGCTGCGCGGTAAAACTTGTCGGTAAAGCGGTGGTATATGCGCTGCGCTTTGGCAAACAATAGCGGAATAAGCAAGCCATACATCAGCATGGCAGGCCAGCCTTGCTCTACCAGCATGTAGATGTAATAGTTGTGGGTGGTGGAGTGTTCGTTATTGCGGCTAACGTAGGTCTTAAAACTGTTTACGGCATACGGCTTGTAGTAGTAGTAAAATCCGTGAGGTCCGTAGCCGGTTATGGGTCTGTCTTTGCTCATTCTTATGGCTGCTATCCAGCGGTATAGCCGCTCCATGCTGGACATATCTTTGCCCCTGAAGGTAGATATAATGTGGTCGGTAAAATCTTTGTGCATATAGGTTTTGTTGTAATCAGGTCTAAAGTCCATAAACTTGTTATTATTAACCATATAGCACAGCATCATAATAAAAAAAGCATAAAATACGGGCATTATAAGGTTTACTAATCTCATTTTAATAGCTATGCCCACCACTATCGCAAATACTACGGCAAAGTAGGCAGCCCGCGCAAAGGCAAAGTAAATGCCGGCTAAATACAGCAGAATAACCACTATTAGTGCACCGCGCGTAACTATGCTTCTGCCTTTGGTAAGCGGATAGGCAACAAGCAATAGCGGGAAGAACATAGATATAAGCGAGGAATAGTCCACATGGTTGTAGTAAAGATTGGTTAAAGCCTTTTGAATTTTGTCAAACTTAAAGCCCAAAAGTGCATGGTGTGCCAAAATGACTAAAATGGTTAAAAACATGGGCACTAACATTAAGCGGAATGCCCTAATAAAGTCCTGCTTGTTTGTGAATATAAAAACCGGGAACACAAAGTAGCAAGCCATAAGCCATGTTTTGGCAAGCATAAATTTGCAGGAAAAAAATAGCACTTTTGAGAAAACAACCGCTACGCCAAGCCATAGATACTGCAATGCGGCAAGTAGCACCACTTTATCTTTGAGCCACCATTCGGGCAGTGCTTTAGGGTTGCGTGCCAAAATGATGAACAGGAGCAGGAAAAAGCTCCACATCATGGGTTGGTCCGGCAGGGTGATAGAGTTGGCATCGCTATTGAAGTTGATTTGGATAGATACCGGTATTAGGGCAATAAACATCCAATAGGCAGACTTCCAATTTACGCCCAACCATGCAAAGTATAAAAATGCAAACGGTATGGGCAAAAAGAAGTAGTTTTCGGTATAGGCATAAACAGCTACGGTAGCTATAAGCAGGCTTATAGCCGCACATAAAAACCAATTTTGCCTGATACTAAGCCACATATAGCTTTGGGGGAATAAGAGAAAATTAAAATTTATGGCTTAACGAACTACAGCGTCTAACTTTTTGTAGTATTCCAACAGCAGCATTAGCAACGTGGAAAAGAAAACACCCAAAAATGCAGCAATGATAACCATCATAGGTAGCGATAGCCCTGCCGGCTCGGTGGGGGGCACGGCACGTGTGGTAACCTTTAAAAACCGCATTTCTTCATGCGTGGTGGCTGAAAATTCGTAGAGTAGGGAATAGTATTTGGCACGGTCTGCTACTAATTGGTCTTTTACAGCCTCTATATTTTGTATAAGTTCAATGGCTTTCCCCATGCCTTTGCCGGCTATTTTGGTGTCGCCTATCATAATGTTGGCACGGGCGGGGTTGATGATGCTGTATATGCCGTACATTTCTCGCAGGCTTGCCAAAGAGTCGGTGTAGCGCACTATTTGTGTATCTAATTCATGTAGCTTGCTGTTGATGGCACTGTACATGTTGTTTTTCATTTCGGTGTAATAGGCGCGGTATATTTCTTCCGTTACCTTAACGGTGGTGTTGGCAATGGTGGCGGCTGCGGTGGGTTCATAAGTGGTGTAGGACACTTCAATGTCTTTATATTCAGACCGCTTTACGTTAAAATTTTTGGTAAATATGCTTATTAAATAAGCATGACCTTTGGGGTCGTTAATGTCTGACTTATAGATTTTATCAAAGTCGCATTGTCTAATAATGCGGTCTTTAACGGTGTCGGTGGAAAGTAGCACCACTACTTTGTCAAGGTCGTCATCACCGCCAAAATAATCAACGTATTTTTGTTCAATGTTTCTAAACAAAGAGCTTCTGTCGGCATAAAGGGGATTGGTAACAAAAAAGCGCGCTGTTGCTTTATATTTTTTCTTTTTTACGGCAAACAGCACACCGGCTATTACCATGCAAGCCAGTGTTATGGCAATTATAATACGGAATTTTTTTTGTACCGTTTTGATAACGTCTATCAAATCAAAGGAAGGTGCCGGCATTGCGTGTTTATAAATGAGCGGAAAATCAATTTAAGTGCAAATATGGCAAAAATAACTACATAACGCAGTTATAAATGCCAATATAAGAATTGCTATCAATTTTCATGTAAAGGTCCGACGCTACAGCATTTCGGCTGCGAACTAAATTTTCGTACGAAGAATTACCATCAATGTAAACTGTTTCAAAACTACTACGAATTTTATTAGCATTGGGCACTATAATTCTGTTTGCAAACCAAAGTAACCCAGCTAAAAACATACTTGCAATAATGTATGGACGTAGCC
>RGMU01000234.1 GCA_010021705.1 Chitinophagia bacterium
TTTGCCGCACAGCACTATTTTAAGCATTTGCTTACCTATTTAATATTAGGCATTGTTACCATGTTTATGTCTATTTTTATGCTGTTGGGGTGGCTAAACTGGTTTCTCGTACTCGTAAAAGCCCACAAACTTACCCCTACAGACGCTTATTTATTATTCTTACCCTTAACTTGCCTCACATTCTCAGGCATACTTGTATTCAGCTTTCAAAAGCTCAATTTTAAGGAGTAGCCCACATCTGCTTATATACCCTACTTTAGCACCGGTAAAATAACACTGCTGGGGTAGGTGGCACAGTTCATAATATGCACCTTACACGGCACAAAATCGCTTTTTGGGCATTGGTAGATATTCAAAAACTGCTGCGGATTCCTGTCCACTAAAGGAAACCAACTACTTTGCACTTGCACCATAATTTTGTGATTTTTCAAAAATGTATGTGCCACATCGGGTAGTTTGAACTTTACTTGATACACTTCACCCGGCTTCATTTTTTCAGGGTAGCTTAGGCTGTTTCTATATTTGGCTCGCATCACCTCACCCCGTACCAACATTTGATACCCGCCCATCGGGTAGTTTTTACCATTACCCATGCCATAAGTGCCGGTATCATAGCTAAAATTATCAGGAAACACGTCTATTAGCTTTACTACAACGTCAACATCACTCCCCCCTTCCAACATCACATAAATATCGGCAGTTACTTCACCACCAATGGTAATATCTTTTTTCAACACGCCGGACTCATATACAAGCACATCAGGGCGGCGGGCTGCAAACCGCTGGTCATCTGTCATATATTCATTAGTGCGTTTGGTAAGCATATTTTCGGCGTATGGCACTGGTTTGTTTGGGTCAGATACATAGTGGCTACCGTCTAATGGTGTGGTTTCTTTTGCCGTATCTAAGGTGTTTTGCCGTGTAAAGTAAAAGTGAGTTTTGGTGGCATTGGCGGGTGCCCAGCTGTTCATTTTTTTCCATTGGTTGCTGCCGCTAAAAAAGATGTTTGCCTCTGCTATGTGCTCTACGCTCCCTTTATGATTAAGATAATATTCAAAAAACGGAAACTCAATATTTTTATGATAGCTTACTGAGTGCTCCCCCGCAAAGCGCACATTGCCCAAATAATCACCTTTGCCCCTTGACCAACCCCCATGAGACCACGGACCCATCACCAACTTATTGTTATTATCGGCTCTTTTTTCAATAGCTTTATACAAGTTCCATGCCCCAAAGCAGTCTTCTGCGTCAAACAAACCGCCCACTACCAATGTTGCACAATTTTTAGGAATATACTGAGCATAATTGCGGGTGTTACGGGCTTGCCACCAAGCGTCATAGTCCGGATGTTGATACAAATCATGCCAAAACGCTATACTGTCTCCCATAAGCGAGGCAATGTCTGCCATAGTACCGTGCTCCATAAAAAATTGGTAATAGTCGGGGGTAGGGTATTGGTAGCCCGGTCCCCACTTTTGAATGGGAGCAGGGCGAGGTCTGCCAAATATCGTATAAAAGTTAAAGGCATCCATGAGCATAAAGGCACCGTTATGGTGAAAATCATCGCCTGCAAACCAGTCCGTAACCGGTGCTTGCGGGCTTGCTGCCTTCAATGCCGGATGTTGGCATAGTGCACCCATCATGGCATAATAACCCGGATACGAAATACCATAAATACCTACACATTTGTTGTTATTCTTAACGTGTTTTAACAACCACTCTATGGTGTCATAAGTGTCGCTTGCCTCATCGGTTTGTTTGCCCTTTTTTGCAGGTATATATGGGCGCACATCCATAAACTCCCCTTCGCTCATAAACTTGCCCCTCACGTCTTGAATCACCAAAATATAGTTGGCATAGATATACTCCATGTATGGCGTATTCCAATAGCTTTTATAGCCCGCACCGTAGGGGGCTATGCTATACGGCGTTCTGTTTATCAATATAGGGTGCGGCTTTGAATGGTCTTTGGGGGCATAGATAATTGTATATAGCCTTATGCCGTCCCGCATCGTTATATAGGTTTCCTCTTTGGTGTAGTGGCTAACAAACCATGCAGAATCTTCACTACTACCCCAACAAAACACCGGTAACCCCAACAAAACACAAAGCGAAAAAAGCAACCTTTGCATAAAATCTCAATTTGAGCATAAATGTACTTTTATTTGCGTTATGCTGTATATAA
The DNA here is from genome assembly GCA_010021705.1 of Chitinophagia bacterium. Classification (GTDB taxonomy): domain Bacteria; phylum Bacteroidota; class Bacteroidia; order Chitinophagales; family Chitinophagaceae; genus RGMU01. The sequence continues at coordinate 2,186 of RGMU01000234.1, forward strand.
AAGCTCCGCACACTGTAATGAATCCCCGCGCTCGTAATTACCACCCATTTTTGTCTGAACTGTGATTTATGTGAAGGGTATGATTGCTATGACAAGCGTAGGGGCTGAAAATTTTCAGCCCCTACATTATTTTTTATCATTATTTTTTCACACCATTCACACAAATCAAATAAATGACAGTTCAGACTACAGCACCATTAACAATTAACCATTAACTACCACCATTTTCACCATATTGCCTCCCTTGCCTTTCAGGCTGACGTAATAGATGCCTGCCGGTAGTGTGGCTATGTTTACGGCAGTATGCGCACTGCTAAGCCTGCCTGTAGCCACTACCATACCCACATTATTGCTAATGGTATATGCCTCATATACCTCATTATCGGCATTGATATTCAGCACATCAAAGGTGGGGTTGGGATATAGTTGCACGTCTTTAGAGCGCATAGCGAGGGTGTTTATGCCCGCTGTACAACCAATCACATTATACGCCTCATTGGTCATTACTACCGGATTTTCATCAAAATATATGCCCACACGCGCCGGTATTTGGGTGCATTCGGGTAGCCCTGCTTTTACCTTAACATCATACTGAAAAGTCCCCTGACACAACCCATGATGCGAACTATCCAACAATTTAATATTCGGAAAATCAAATTTATATACCGTATAGCTACCGCTTGTTACGACTCTTTCAATGCACATATCATGCGAAGCAAATACGGGCTTTAGCGTACTACCTTCCAAGTTGTTAGACAGTGTATCAAGCACATAAATATTATGCGCCGTATCGTTGCCATCATTCTCAAACCCAAC
>RGMU01000235.1 GCA_010021705.1 Chitinophagia bacterium
AATGGTAGACGAGTGCCATTCTTCAGGTTTTATGGGTGCTACCGGCAGAGGTGTACACGAGCTTTGTGGCGTAATGGGCGAAATAGATATTATCACCGGCACATTGGGCAAGGCATTAGGAGGCGCATTAGGAGGCTTTACCAGCGGTAAAAAAGAAATTATAGAAATTTTGCGCCAGCGCAGTCGTCCTTATTTATTTTCCAATTCATTGCCACCGGCAGTGGTAGGTGCGTCTATTGCCGTATTGGATATGCTAAGCGAAACCACCGAGCTAAGGGACAAATTGGAAGCAAATACGCGCTATTTCCGAAGCAGAATGACCGAAGCCGGTTTTGACATAAAGCCCGGTACCCACCCCATAACGCCTATTATGCTTTATGACGCTGTAGTGGCTCAAAAGTTTGCGGCGCGCATGTTGGAAGAGGGTGTTTATGTGGTAGGCTTCTTTTATCCTGTGGTGGCTAAGGGGTTGGCACGTATCAGGGTGCAAATATCTGCCGGACATGAAATACACCATTTAGATACCGCCATTGCAGCCTTTATTAAGGTAGGCAAAGAGTTGGGTATCATTAAATAGAGCGTTGTTTTAAGGCGTAAAGTGGGTTAAAACTTATTTTTCCACATCATACTTTCCACAGGCTTAATGTTTTTGTGGGTATATTTAGCGTCTTTTTTACTGTTATATTTGTTAATCACCTCGCCACTTACGGGAAAGTATATCAACTGTCCTATGGGCATTCCGTAATACACCCTAACAGGATGCAGGCACGAAATTTCTAAAGTCCATGCGTTGCAAAAGCCTACATCGCCTTTACCCGCAGTGGCATGTATGTTAATGCCTAACCTACCCGTTGACGACTTGCCTTCTAAAAAAGGTACGTGGGCATGGGTTTCGGTATATTCTAACGTAACGCCGAGGTAAAGTATGCCCGGCTGCAACACAAAACCGTCATCACCTATTTCAAAGTGAGTAACCTTGTTATGCGCTTTGGCATCAAGTTCCCGCTCATTGTAGGTGGCTAAATATTTGCCCAAATGCACATCATAGGAGTTAGAACCCAAGCACTCTCTGTTGAAAGGTTCTATCACTATATTGCCAAGTTCTATGTGTTCCAATATGGCACTGTCTGATAGTATCATAAGTAGTTTTATTTAATTATTGCCCAAAAAGTAAGCCGTAATACCCTGCCTTTGAATAATAATCAAAGAAATGCCTAATTTTACGGCATTGGTACACAGCTATCAAAGTTTTATTACACGCTAAAGTAATACTCCCTGCACTAAAAAGTGTATTTGATTACCACATTACATGAAAGTTTTTTTTACAGTACTGCTATCCCTACTTTTTTGCACCTGCTTTTGCTATGCAGGGGGCAAAAAGTGGATATACGAAGGCAAGCCGCGTACTGAAGTAGAACTTGTGCACAAAGTACTAAATTGCCTTAGAAACAAAGATTCAATGGAATATTATTATAATTTTCCTCCCTTTGACACTCTTTGGTATTTAGTAACCCACAATGCAGACAGAACGCCTGAAATACAAGCAAAACTAAGCCGGTTAAAGGAACACCCAACTGTATTAATAGACCTTGACCCATTTTACAACCATGAAATATTAGGTCGTTTTTGCCAAACCTTGCATAAGGGGGAAGATTCAGGCGTAAACTGGAGGGGTATTATACTACAGCGGTATGAGCTTCAAAAGCAAGAGGCAACTATTGGCATGGAGGGTTTAGAGGGCATTGTGCCGGAACGGTTTAAGGGGTACATTTTTGTGCGAGACCTTAGCAGTGCTACCACATTTTGCATTACGATAACGGAGATACAAAAAATACAGGGCTACTTTTATGGCGGGCAAGTGCTAAACATATTAGAGGCTGCTGATATAGATTCTTATATGGACAGAGAAAGGGCAGAACGCAGATACTATGCTCGTCAAAAATTAGAGGCTGCCAAAGCAGCCGCAGACTCTGCCAATGCCGATACCACAACCACATCTACAGCCCAACCCGCATTAGCAAATATAGACAGCTTAAAGCCTAAACGAGATACGATACCACCTTTGGATACGGCTACTGCAAGAAAAAATAAGTTGCTTAGTAGTAGCGTTGCCGATGATGACGCTGCAAAACAGCGCAGAGAAGTGGTGGACAGACGGTTTTACAAGGGAATGTTTGACGATGAAATACCGGTAGAACTATATGTGCGCTATATGAAAGATGCCAAAGGCAAAGTAACCAACTGGGACGCACTATATAAATTTGGCGACATGCCCAAATATATAAAATTAGACGTTTCAAAAGATGAAGAGGGTAAATGGATATTTGAAGAACCTGTAGCCACAATGGACTTAGAACTGCAAGACAAAGTCTATTCCGGGTCTTGGACAAATGGGATTAACCAAACAGGCTATGATGTGGAACTGTTGCAAAAGCAAATTTCGCAGGAAAAAATATTTGAATTGGATAAAATATTAGAAACCGGAACATGGGGACGCACCGACCAACAAACCATTAATGAAAAAGACGAGGACGATAAAAAAGAAACACGTAAAGAAAGAAGAAAAAGGAAAAGAGAGGAAAAAAAGAAAGAAGAAGAGAAGGAGAAAAAGGAAGAAGAAAAAAAGGATAAGGAACGTAAAAAAGATGACTCCAAAGACAATGCTAAAAAAGACAATGACGGCAGCAACAACAATAAAGCAGATGAACCTGCCACTCAACCCAAGTCTGCCCATTAAACCAAGCGACTGCGGCGAAACCCAAAGGAGCGTTCTTGAAGATCGTACTGCTCTGCGACGGTAGTCAAGCCGATTCGAAGTTGGCGCGCGCGCTGAACGACTCCGTCGTTCCCGCCCCCGACGGTTTCGCCCCGCAGATCGCCGCGAAACATTCTTTGGTGGTTTGCGAGGGCGGATCAGGACAATTGCGTGTACTCGCCAACAGCCTGCGCCCAGACCTGATTTTTATCGAAG
>RGMU01000236.1 GCA_010021705.1 Chitinophagia bacterium
TTTTTTTTAATAACTTTGTAGGTTAATGAAATACCACACCCATATATTTTTATCCGCCGGCATGGCGTTGCTATGCTTGTGCTCTATTGGTACTCCCCTGTCTGCCAAAAATAAAGCCCAAAAGAAGACCATAGCACGCCTACAAGCCGACATCGGCTACTTGGCAAGCGACTCTTTAGAAGGCAGACGCACCGGCACTAAGGGCGAAAAATTAGCAGCAGCCTATATACAAGCCCGCTACCAAAAGTTAGGTATTGCTCCCTATAAAGGGCATTATGATTATCCGTTTACCTACATAGGTGGCAGGGAGCTAATACCGGGTAGTTTTTTAGAAATATTAGGCACAAAACTATCTATGCCCAACGAGGCTTTTGCCTTTGCATTTAGTGGTAATTTATCGTTAAAAGGGTCGGCGGCATTAGAAGTGAGCGAGCAAGGTAGTCCATGGATAGTGCCCTTTTACCAAGACACTGACGAGGCTACCAACCCCCACTTAGAACCGGAACGAAAAGCCTACGATATGGCTAAAAATGCGATTAAAGGCGGTGCTACGGCTCTTATATTATACGATGCCATAGGCAGCAAATATGCCCCCACCTTTAATGCTAAAAATGACTACGACTCGCTAACCATACCGGTTATTTTTATTAACAATGCCGCTTATAAACAATATATTTACCCTGCTTACAGTAAAAACCCATACGCAGCTATTCCGTTCAACTTTGCGGTGGGTATGAGCAAAATTGTGCGCAATGGCATTAACATAGCTGCCTACATACCCAACAATGCCCGCTATACGGTGATTGTGGGTGCGCATTTTGACCACTTGGGCTATGGAGAAGACGGCAACAGCCTATATGCACACGCAAAATCGGACAGGCAAATACACCATGGGGCTGATGATAATGCCAGCGGTACAGCAGCCCTTATGGAAATTGCCAAGCGTGTGAAAGAAAAAAAGCTCAAAAACTTTAACTACCTTTTCCTACACTTTTCAGGCGAGGAGTTGGGGCTTATTGGCAGTAAAAACTTTATTCGCACCGAAAATATTGACAGCAATATGGGGGCTTATATGCTGAATATGGACATGGTAGGACGGCTAAACGACAGTACTAATGCGCTTACTTTAGGAGGCGTAGGCACGGCGCCGGAGTGGAGCAATGTGGTAGAAGAAGCCAAAAAGCAGTTTAAGGTGATAATAGACAGCACCGGCTACGGACCGTCTGACCATACCGGATTTTATCAGGCGGGATTACCGGTGCTATTCCTGTTTACCGGGCAACACAAAGATTACCACAAGCCTACCGACATTGCCGAAAACATTAACTATGCCGGTGAGGCAAAAGTGATAGACTTTGCCGAAGAGGTGATAGCGCAATTAGACAAAGGCAAAAAGAAACCCGGCTATTTGGTAACAAAAAATAACTCTCCGGGTAAGGTTAAGTTTAAGGTAACGTTAGGCATAATGCCCGATTACAGCTATCAAGATATTGGGGTGCGGATAGACGGTGTGTCTGACGGGAGACCGGCTGCTAAGGCTGGGTTAAAAACAGGTGATGTGATACTTCAATTAGGCGATGTGAAAGTGCTGAGCATGAGCAGCTATATGGAAGCATTGGGCAAGTTTAGCCCAGGCGATGTTACCGTAGTAACCATTAGCCGTAACGGCAAAACGGAGCTTTTGTCTATTGTGTTGGAGAAGTGAGTTATGAGAATGTTTAGACTGTTTGGAAAAAATTAGCGTAAGCGTGTAATATTAGCGTAAACTGATTTACGATGCAGGGAACGCAAGTGAACCTCATATATGATTAGACGCGCTCAATCCACCCACCTCAAAATTCATTCCAATCTCTACAGGCTAAGGGGGGCGTTTTTGCACTACAATATCAGTGGCAAAATAGGTAATAGAAACCATCAATAGCCGTATAAAATCAATTATTAGCAAGGTATTAGCGGGAATAGCTGCTTGTGGTACTTTTGCGGTAAATCAGGAGATTGGCAAAGGTATCAATTATTGGAAGTGGATTTGCGGGGCTTTCTGCCGCTTGCTTCATGGCACAAAATGGGCATGAGGTTTCTTTGTTTGAAAAAAACGAAACCATAGGCGGCAGGGCAAGGGTGTTTGAAGCTAATGGCTTTTTGTTTGACATGGGACCGAGCTGGTATTGGATGCCTGATGTGTTTGAGCAGTTTTTTAAGCAATTTGGAAAAGGTGTTAATGAATGCTATGCGCTTGTTAGGTTAGACCCCGGATTTCAAATGATATTTGCCAATAACGAAACAGTTGCCATTCCGGCTTCTTTAGAGGCTATTTATGAATTATTTGAGGGTTTAGAAAAAGGTAGTTCGGCAAAGCTAAAGCTGTTTTTAGCAGAAGCAAAATTAAAATATGCAATAGGCATGGGCGATATTATTCGCCGTCCATTTATTTCATGGTCTGATTTTTTGAATAAAGATGTAGTATTTAATGCTCCTAAATTGCAGCTTCTTTCATCGCATAGCAAGCACGTAAGAAAATACTTTAAAGATGAGCGAATAATAGCATTAATGGAATTTCCGGTGCTTTTTTTGGGTGCTATGTCTCAAAATTTGCCTGCATTGTATAGTTTAATGAACTATGCAGCCATTGAAGGGGGCACTTGGTATCCGATGGGTGGTATGTATAAAATTGTGGAGGCAATGAAAGAATTGGCAGTTAGTTTGAATGTTAAAATTAACACCGGTGAAGCCATTACGCTTATAAATGTAGAACATGGCAGTGTGAAACAGTTGGTTACCACTAAAAACGTAGTAGAAACAGATGCTATTATAGCCACCGGAGATTATCACCATATAGAGGAACAGTTGCTAAAGGAGGAGTATAGAAACTACAACGAAACCTACTGGCAAAGCCGCACATTTGCGCCTTCTTGCCTTATATTTTACTTGGGTGTGCGCAAAAGGGTAAAAAAATTGATACACCATAATTTG
>RGMU01000237.1 GCA_010021705.1 Chitinophagia bacterium
GAGTGGTTCGCAGGGGGTTAGGGTGTTGTGGCACTCTGCGGGTAGCTGTTGGTAAAGGGCAGTGCCCAGCGTTTTCCATTGCAGCATTTCATCGCTTACGTTTTTTATAATTTTGGCAGGATTGCCCACCACCAAAGAGCGTGGCGGAATAATGGTTTTGGCAGCCACAAATGCCATAGCCCCCACAATGCTTTCATCGCCTATTATGGCATCGTCCATAATAACGCTGTTCATGCCTATAAGCACATTGCGCCCTATTTGCGCACCATGCACCACCGCACCATGCCCAATGTGTGCGCCTGCTTGCAGCACTACCGTAATGCCGGGAAACATGTGTATGGTGCAATTTTCCTGCACATTGCAGCCGTCTTCTATCACTATGCCGCCCCAGTCGCCCCGGATAGCCGCACCGGGACCTATATACACATCTTTGCCAATAATCACATTGCCGGTAACGGCAGCCTGCGGGTGCACAAAGGCACTTTCATGCACCACCGGTATAAAGCCCTTAAAGGAATAAAACATTTACAAACTATGTTAGTAATATAAATAAAATTGAATAGAAACCGAATGTTCGGTATCACGGGTCAAAACCGCTTTATAGTAGGGCGTGTGCAGCAAAGGTAGCAGTATTTGATACCATTCTATAAAGCAATGCGTGCCCTGCTGCGTGTTAGCCTGCGTTAACAGGTCTTCTATGCCAATGTCTAATGCCTCGTGGAGCGATTGCAGGCGGTAAAGGTCGGCATGGTAAATGGTAAGCGGGTTTGCGCTTCGCTCAATGGTATAGTGGTGTATAAGCCCAAAGGTGGGGCTGTGTACATAGCCTTCAAACCCTGCTTGATGCACTATGCTGCTGATAAGGGTGGTTTTACCCGCCCCCATTTGCCCTTCAAAGCACACTATGCTTTGCGTGCCCACATTTTGCCAAAAGAGGCTTGCTATTTTATGAAGCTCACTTTCAGTATAGGTTTGTTCAAATAGTAGTTTTTGGTTCACAGAAAAATTTGTGTATTTTCAAGGCTCATATCATTAATACATCTACCGGCTCGTCTTCACCGATACATTTAATACTGCAAATATACCCATTTTCAAGCACTATTTGAACGTTATAGGCAGGTGTTTCTGCATTTTGGTAGTAAAAATTGGTAACTTTGCCACACTTGCTTTTTTATGCCTCCATTATTTTCTGATTTTAAGCTCAATACGTTTATACAACGGGCATTAGCCGAAGTCGGCTACATAGCCCCCACGCCCATTCAGGAAAAGGTATTTTCGGCGGCTATGTCGGGGGCTGATATATGCGGTATAGCGCAAACCGGCACGGGTAAAACCTTAGCCTATTTGCTGCCGGTGCTTAACCAGTGGCGGTATAACAAAGACAAGCAGGTGCAGATACTAATTATAGCCCCCACGCGTGAGCTTGCGTTGCAAATAAAGGAAGAAGCCCAAAAGGTGAGCCGGTACCTTAATTGCGTGTGCATGGCGGCTTACGGCGGCATTAACTTAAAGCAACACGCAGCAGAAGTTAGCGAAGGTGTTGACCTATTGGTGGGTACACCGGGGCGTTTGTTAGACCTGCTATATGACGGCTATATAAAGCCTAATAAGATAAAAAAACTAATTTTAGACGAGGTAGATGAGCTACTAAACTTAGGCTTTAGACCGCAGTTAGACAAAATATTGGAAATGCTGCCCGAAAAGCGTCAAAACTTGCTGTTTACCGCCACCATGACCCCCGATATTGAGCTTATTATCAACGACTATTTTAACCGTCCCCTTACCATTGAAGCGGCACCATCAGGCACACCATTAGATAATATTACGCAATATCGCTATCAAACGCCTAACTATTATACAAAAATAAACCTGATAAAGCACTTACTCGCTACCGACCCGTCCATGCAAAAAGTGCTGCTATTTGCTGCCACTAAGCAAAAAGCCGATGAATGTTATGAACTGTTAACAGAGAACGAGAACACAAATGTGGGCATAATTCACAGCAATAAGTCTCAAAATTATAGAATAGATACGGTAAAGAAATTTGAAAGCGGAGAAATAAAATACCTTATAGCCACAGACATTATAGCCCGAGGCATAGACATCAGCCAAATTACCCACGTTATTAATACCGATGTGCCCGAAGAACCGGAAGCCTATATGCACCGCATAGGGCGCACCGGCAGGGCTACCCAAAAGGGTACGGCACTGCTTTTAACCACCCCCGTTGAACAGAACGCGGTAGATGCCATTGAAGCCCTTATGCAGCAAAAGATTGAAGTTTTGCCCTTGCCCCCCGAAGTGCCCGTATCGGCTACGCTTAGCGATGAAGAAATACCGGTGGTGAAGATGAAAACCTATTTGGTGAGTATGCCCGATATAAGCGACTCACAAGGGGCATTCCATGAAAAAAAGGAGAAAAATAAAAAGGTGAATATTAAAATATCCCACACCGAAAAAATGAAACAGAAATACGGTAAGCCTAAAACCCGCGGTCAAAAAAAGAGATGACGCAGGCTATTGTACCAAATACACATATTTTTTTGTGGTGGGGTTGGCATTGGCTTTATTAAGCAATTCGTACCTTAGCTTTTTCTTTTTGCGCTTGCCGGGCACAAGCGAAATGCTATAATATTTTTCAGGGTCGTCAAACTGCTGTGCCAATATAAAGTAAAGCACCTTTTTGGTTTCACCGGGTGCTATCAGTTCGCTAAAGTGTTCTTTAATATTGCCTATTCTATCGGCATTAACGCGCACCGTGTCTTTTGTGCCGTTAATAAACCAACCTTCCGATACATATATTTCTGCGCATTTGGCTATTTCTTTCTTAGGGGCAGTATCCGGCTTTTTGGGCAACGGCGGGGCTACTAAGGTATGGATGTCATCGTGGCTTTGCTGCCAAAAATTGGTTACATTGCCCGCTGTGTCAAAGCTGGTGGTGGAGTTAT
>RGMU01000238.1 GCA_010021705.1 Chitinophagia bacterium
ATGCCATTTATCCCACTAGGTGCAAGGATCAAGATAGCATTCCTATAGTGGTTTTATGGAGACCACACTTCCACCTGTTTTAGTGTTGGAGTATGTTATCGTGCTGATTACATGAGGCGGAATGAATGTGTGCTGTATCAGACCTAACACCATCTTTTTATCCTCAGGCGCAGCGGCAATCGCTTCATCAATCAGTGCGGTTATTTTATCTACCCATATCTTAGGAATATTATGCGTCGGATTCGTTTCGACCAAAGCTTCGTATAAATCAGGCATAGTCGCTCCCGACGGCGCAGGATTTTCCAAATCAAAGATAGGCCCTAAATATCTATAGCGGTCTGTAACCGGGAAACTGCTTTCCCCATGCGCCAGCGTACATAGAAACGTCTTTTCAGAGGTGTTTGGCTTTAGCCATCTGCCAAGTGTGACCTCCTCAAGTCTGGAGCCTAAAACGTCCAAAGGAATTCGATTAAGATTATATATAACCAGCGCATCCCATCCGGTTTGCCGTTCTAATGCATGGTCAAATTCGTCTGCCTGCATCAATCCCAATGGTGTATCCATAGAAAGTATTTCTGATTGCGTGAGATGTTGTAATGTATTTTTAATTTGTTCCGCAGTGGTTTTACGGATGTATATGTAATAACCGGGATACATATCGCTTATATTGGGTTGTTAAGTAATGTCTGTATTTGCGAAGTTAAGCTATTGTAGCTAACTTTCCTAATCTATTTCTCCATTTTTAGCAATTTAACCCTATAGTAGCTTAAAAAATAGTGGCTTCGAAACCCGGTATTTTTGAGCTTTTGTCAGAATCAGGATACCCAAGATTTAAAGATTAACAGGAAAATTACCCACCGCCCCTCCTGTTTATCCTAAAATCCTGAGCGTCCTGATTCAGACAACTTCCGCCCAAATACTACGCGGAAACCCACGTCGTTGCAACGGTAAATGGGATCGCGGCTCGCTCTGTTAACAGAGCGACAGCCTGCTTCTTCTCTGCGCCAGCAACCGCCTCTATAAACGCGGTTTATCCCTGAAAGTGGTCCCTCTGGATTATTCTCCAGGCTATCTTTAACACATTTCTTATAATAACTTTCGTCATACCAATCGTTACACCATTCCCATACATTACCGCTCATATCATACAATTTTAATGCGTTGGGATTTAGTTTCTTTACCGGCTGAGTAGCTTTGAGGTGAGTAGTTTGGTCTTTATATTTACACCACGCCACATCATCTACTTTATCACTACCAGCATAAGTGGTATTTTCCTTATGCTCACCGCCTTTTGCTGCATATTCCCATTCTGCTTCGGTGGGTAGCCTATATTCCATACCTGCAACTTGATGCTCTTTATTCCTCTTATTTAGTTCTTTGCAATAAGCCTCCGCTTGTTCCCAATTTACGCTCTCAACCGGTCTATTCTTATCACTTATAAATTCGCTTGGATTGAAACGCATTAAAGCTAAATACTCCTGTTGCGTAACCGGATGGTCGCATATCCAAAAGTCATCTAAGGTTACTTTATGTTTAGGCTTTTCATCTTTCTTAGCACCTTTATCACCACCCATTTCAAAAGCCCCTCCTTCTACAAAAACAAAGCCTTGTTGTTCTAAATTAGCCTTCTGTTCTGCGGTCATAAATTTAATTTATTAGTTTATTAAAAATAAAGATTGTTTAAGTACGTATGGATATGAATTTACACGCTTAGCACAAATGTACAAAAAAAATTTGATATTTCCAAGCCTTTTGGGGGTTATTTTCACCCACCCCAAACATTTTTAATTACATTTAGCTATTTGCGCCAATCATTTTGCTACCTTTGTTGTATAGATTAGGCAAGATGCTAAAGTTTGAAAGATTTAGATTAGAAAACGGGTTGCGGGTATTAGTGCATACCGATACCGCAACGCCAATGGTGGCTGTGAATGTGCTGTATGATGTGGGTGCGCGAGACGAGGCAGCAGGCAGAACGGGGTTTGCGCATTTGTTTGAGCACCTGATGTTTGGCGGTAGTGTGCACATACCGGAATATGATGAACCACTGCAAATGGCAGGCGGTGAAAACAATGCCTACACCACCAACGATATTACGAATTACTACATTCAGCTGCCGCTCAAAAATATAGAAACCGCCCTTTGGTTGGAAAGCGACCGTATGCTGTCATTAGCATTTAGCGAAAAGAGCTTGGAGGTGCAGCGCAAAGTGGTGTGTGAAGAGTTTAAGGAGCACTACCTTAACAAGCCCTACGGCGATGCTTGGCATATACTGCGGCAATTAGCCTACACCACCCACCCCTACCGCTGGCCTACCATAGGCGAAAACTTAGCGCAAATAGAAACTGCCACCCTACCCGATGTAAAAGCCTTTTTTAACAAGCATTACAGCCCTGTTAATGCCATATTGTGCATAGCGGGCAATGTTACGGTAGCAGACGTTAAGCCATTGGTAGAGAAGTGGTTTTTGCCCATTCCCGCAGGCGAAAAATACAATAGGCAGTTGCCTGCAGAGCCGGTGCAAAGCGAAGCAAAAATACAGACCGTAGAAGCCAATGTGCCTTACGATGCCCTTTACAAAGCATGGCACATAGCAGGCAGGCTTCACCCTGACTATTATGCCGCAGACCTGATAACCGAAATTATAGGCTCGGGCAATTCGTCAAGGCTATACCAACAATTAGTGAAAGAAAAGCAAATATTTAGCAGCATTAGTTGCTATCAAACCGGTAGCTTAGACCCCGGGCTGTTGGTAATAGAAGGTAAAGTGCGGCAGGGCAACACGGTTGAAAGTGCTAACAAGGCAGTGGAAGATGTGATAGCCGAGTTGCTTGCCGGCGGCGTATCGGACAGAGAAGTGGAAAAAGCGCAAAACAAAATTGAGGCAATGATAGCCTTTGAAGACATGACGCTGCTAAACCGTGCCAACAACCTTGCCTT
>RGMU01000239.1 GCA_010021705.1 Chitinophagia bacterium
CAAAGAAGTAGTAATTAAAGTAGATAACGTCAGTAAAATGTATCGGCTCGGTCAATTTGGTACCGGTTCCTTTAGAAACGATTTTAAAAGATGGTTATATGCACTTAAAGGCAAAGAAGACCCATTCGCAAAAATAGAGGCTAATGATAGAACTAAGAAAAGCACCGGTCAGTATGTATGGGCACTAAATGACATTTCGTTTGAAATTAGTAAAGGTGATACGATTGGTTTTATCGGTAAAAATGGGTCAGGGAAATCTACCCTATTAAAATTGCTTTCCAGAATTACTACCCCTACTAAGGGTTCTATAAAATCAAAAGGGAGAATTGCGTCACTATTAGAAGTAGGAACGGGCTTCCATCCGGATCTAACAGGTAGAGAAAATGTTTATCTGAATGGTGCGATATTAGGAATGACAAAAACTGAAATATCCGCTAAGTTTGATGAAATAGTTGACTTTTCCGGCGTTGAAAAATACATTGATACACCGGTTAAACGCTACTCTTCCGGCATGTATGTGCGCTTGGCATTTGCAGTAGCGGCATTCTTGGAACCTGAAATATTGATAGTGGATGAAGTATTAGCAGTAGGTGATAGCGAATTTCAAAAAAAGTGTTTAGGAAGAATGAGAGATGTGAGTACTAACGACGGTAGAACTGTATTGTTTGTAAGTCATAATATGTCTGCCATACAGGCTTTGTGCAATAAGTCTGTCTTTCTGGAATTCGGACAACTAATAAGCATGGGAGCTACGCATCAAGTAATTGAGCAGTATTTAAGTAGCTATTGGAATGCCAATACATATACCGAATGGCCGGAAGAAAGTGCTCCGGGAGACTCAAGTGGTAGGCTACTTAGCGTTGCCCTCCTTAACAAAGATTATCAACCCGTTACTACATCATTTTTAGAAGATGAGATTTACATAGAATACACCTATAAATGTTTAGTGGATAATATTAAACTCAGTTTCTCTATTGAAATAGTTACAGATAGGGATGAAATATTGTTCAGCTCTCCTTCATTGGCTGATGATGAATGGAGCGGCAAAGTTCATTCCATAGGCACTTACAAGGCTTATTGCCTTTTACCCGCTCATTTTTTTAATGAAGCTACTTATAGATTGAATATTTTATTTTTACGCAACTTTGTTGATGTTATAGCAGATGTTCATGACGTAATAACTATTCAAAAATTCGACTCTGGTTTGTATAGAAGAGACTTTATTGGCGAATGGAGAGGAATTGCCCGACCCCTAATTTCATGGAACACTATTAAGCAATAGATTGTGCTAGTATGAGCTGTATTTAATTAAGACGTTCTGTTTGTTTAATAAATTTGCTACAAAATTTAGGGCGCATTGAATATACCAGATATATAGCTTAAATATTATTATCACACTTTATTATCATACAAATATGCCTAAGTTTAGCATTGTAATTCCTGCTTATAATTCCGCACCTTATATAGATGAAACTTTAGCATCGCTTGCTAAGCAAACCTTTAAAGATTTTGAGGCGATTATAATAGATGACCATAGCAAAGATGATACTGTTGCAGTAGCACAACAGGCTATGGCAAAGTATCAGTTAGCCGGAATAGTGCTAAAAAGACCTGATGATGTAGAAAAAGGCGTAGCCAACTGCCGTAATTTGGGCATAAAAACCGCTTCGGGTGAGTGGGTATGCTTTTTAGACAGCGATGACCTATTTTTGCCCCACAAACTACAAGGAACAGCTGCATTAATAGACAAATATGCACCCGCCTGCAAAGCCTATTTTCATGCCTCGCGAGACTTTGAAGACGGTACCGGCAAAACACTTACCATCAGAGAGAGAGAACCCTTTGCTGCGCCCCGTGATTTGCTGCCCGAACTTATTCATTTGAACTACATCACCACTTCTTCCGTAACAATAAATAGAGCTTTGCTGGTGGAAATTGGAGGCTTTAACAATCGCTTACACGGCATTGAAGACTATATGCTATGGCTACGTGTTTCTAAGCGAACTTTGTGGTATTACAGCCATGAACAATGGACAGACTATCGTGTACGCACTACTTCCCTTATGGGCGGGCGGGCTATGGACTACTATGTAACCCAAAATCATAATCTTGTTTTAACAGCCAAAGATTATAATGAATTTACGCAGGAAGAAATAGCAGCCATAGAATATTACTTGTTTAACAATGTAATGAACTACTATGCCCAGCAGTCGCTCAACCATAAAGGGACGGGCGATTTCTTAAAAGGTATAGTAGCCTTAACAAAAGTAAATAGGGGGAATTTGGCAGCCCGGCTCTTAGCCAAAGAAACCAAGCTGGCACTATTAAGACAAGTATCAAAATTAAAAAAGAAATAATTATGAGAGTTTGGGCATTTCCGTCTTTTTATCCGTTTGACAAAGAAAATATGCGTTGGAGGGGCATTTTTGCCCATAGGCAATATAAGGGCTTGCAAGAAGTAGGTGCAGATATTCAGGTAATAATGCCTGTGCTGTGGCATCCGCCTTTTCCCATATCAGAGCTTTTCAAGGACTGGAAAGAAGCCCGTGAAACCGGCTACCCGTTACATACTCAATATGACGGCATCACTGTTCACTACCCACGCATAGAAAACCTAAAGCCTAATAGGCTAATGAAAAAATCTTATCGTGAACGCTATGCGCAGGCTGTAAAAAGTGTTTTTGATAAATTGAATATAAAGCCAACACCACAAACCGATGTTTTTTATTCCCAATGGCTGCCAGAGAGCGTATATGTGCAACATACCGCACACCAAATGGGCTTAAAATCCGGCATTCTATCCATTGGCGATGATGTGGTAGTCTGGCCCCGCCACACAGAAAATAACCTTAAAGCATTTACTGAATTAATGCAACAAGCCGACTACAGGTTTGCCTGTGCTGATTATTTAGGCAGAGAAGCCAATAATATTTTAAAAG
>RGMU01000240.1 GCA_010021705.1 Chitinophagia bacterium
CTCCCCCCATGCGGGCTACAAGGTCTATTTTGTGTGGGTCTATTTGCCCTTGTTCTGTTAATATAAGGTCATTGATGTGCATACACACTACCTCACAAAGAATCAGGTTGGCTGCCCCTCCTTCTGTGCCGGTTTCTATCACTTGGTTCACCTTACACTCTAATTGCACCGGAGACTCTTTCACACGCTTGGGTGCTACCTTTTCTGATGCTATGGGCGTAAACCCTGCTTTTACAAACTCATCAGTGCCTTTGGGGTATTCGCAACTCGCCACATTCATTTGCTGCACCATGGCATAGCTCACCACATTTATCACCACTTCATGCGTAGCATACACATTTTCTAAGGTATGCTTAGTGCTGTTGTCTCTTACGCGCCTTGACGGTGAAAATACTAGTAGTGGAGGTTTAGAGCCAAATACGTTAAAAAAACTAAAAGGCGAAAGATTATTGTTGCCTTCGGTATCTATGGTGCTGGCAAAGCATATTGGACGCGGGGCTATTGCTCCCAACAAATAGGCATGTAGCTGTGCCGTTTTTACATCACTTGGAAAAACTAACATTTAATAGGAAATTATATAAATAATGAAACTTCAATATCCACGCTCATCAGTTCTAAAAACTGAGAAACTCTGTCGGCAATATCTAAGGGTTGTATGGTTTTTAACGCCTGCGGACCAAATTGCTCTACACAAAACGATGCCATGGCAGAACCTATGACCACTGCCGCCTTCATGTTGCTGTAAGAAAGGTCGCCGGTACGGGCAAGGTAGCCAATAAACCCACCACCAAAGCTATCACCCGCTCCGGTTGGGTCTATTACATCGGCAATAGGCAATGCCGGTGCTGCAAAAAGCTGATTTTCGTAAAACAACAACGCACCGTGCTCTCCCTTTTTAATAATAATGTAGCGCGGACCCATTGCCCTTATTTTTTCAGCCGCTCGCACTAACGACACTTCACCACTTAACTGCCTTGCTTCACTTTCATTCACCAATAGCAAGTCCACGTGAGGTAGTACCTCCAATAAGCCTTCCATTGCCGTCTCCATCCAAAAGTTCATGGTGTCCATTATTAAAAAAGCAGGACGCTCTCTTAGTTGCTTTATTACACTAAACTGCAAACTCGGCATTAGGTTGGCAAGCATTACATAGTCGCAATCTTGGTAGTTTTCAGGTACTTTCGGGTTGAACTTGGCTAATACATTAAGGTCTGTAATCAATGTATCACGGTTATTCATATCTAAGTGATACTTGCCACTCCAAAAAAAGCTCTTATCATTGGGCAACTGCTCTACACCGTCAAACCACACATCTTTTGCTTTTAGCAATTCAATTTCTTCAGCCGGAAAATCACCCCCTATAATGGATACCTGTTTGATAGGCGATACAAAATGGCTTGCTGCCCATGCAGCATAAGTTGCCGACCCGCCTATTATCTTATCAACTTTGCCAAAAGGCGTTTCTATAGCATCAAAAGCCATAGTGCCTACTATCATCAACGACATTGCATATCTTTTAGGATAACAAAGGTACTTTATACCAACGGCTTATTTTTGATATTTTTCTATTTTAGTATAGCTTTTGCTTATACGTGGCTTATTTGCTTAGTATCCGCACCTCAACCCTCCGGTTTAGCTCTGCATCTTCTTCATTTCTGTCATCCATCACTATGGGAAAACGCTTCCCAAAGCCCTTGTATTGCAATCTACTTTCATCTATGCCTTTTCTTACTAAGTAGTTAAAAATGGCTTTGGCTCTGTTGAAAGATAATTCCGGTTGGTTGGTTTGGTTGTCCACCGCATCGGGCACATCATTTTGAATGCAACATACGTGTCCCTCAATGCTTATTTTAAGCGTAGGGTTGTCTTTTAGGGTTTTGAATAGCTGCTCTAATGCCTCATAGCTTTCGGGCTTTATAATGTGGCTACCTAAAGGAAAATACACATTGCGCATCACTATCACTTGCCCTGCCTGCATTTTGTCTATATCCTTAAACATGCCCGTGCCGGTAAGAGTTGTAGTATCGGCAGTGTTTTCACCGGTGTTACCCTCTTTGGTGGTGTTACTACTACTTTTATTATTAGTGCCGCTACCACCCTTATTTCTCGCTTGTGAAGAGCCGGTATGGCTTGATATTCTGCGCTTGTTAGAATAGTTTACAACTATATCCACGCGTCTGTCATCTGGTACTCCTTCTGCACTTGTACTGTCTTCCTCGTGCTTTATTTCACCTTTACCCACGCAGGTAACAATGTTGTCCGGGTCAATGCCATTTTTTACCAAATAAGCTTTAATATTTTTTGCCCTGTTTAGTGATAAGCCTTTGTTATGCGCTTCTGTGCCCAAATAATCAGCATAGCCCACTATGGTAATGCCCGTACCGGAATAAATTTTATCGTTATAAATAAGCAAGTCTATTTTTCGCTGCATATTTTTGCTTAGCTCCGGTACATTAAGCGCAAAATAAATACGAAATGTATCTTTTCTTACTTGCGAATAGCCTTTAGCACACACAAGTGTACCTAAAAGTAGAAAGCACCAATAGAAAATAGCAAGCCTGTTTTGTTTCATTTAGCCTATGGTTTCCCCTTATATGTTTACTATTTTACGCATTACGCCATAGAAACATCTACAAATATACCGCAATTCCCCATTCATTGAAAATATAAATACCTTTATTAACTATTTAAGTAGCAATAATAGAAAGAAATCCGTTTTTTGTGCCACTTTTTGTCAATCAAATTTATACTAACATGACAAATGCCATTCTAAACTCCAGACCCACTAAGCTATTTATTGTGCTAAGCGTGGGTATCATGGAGTTATTTGTGGTCATATCCATCACGCAGAAATCAAAAACATTAATGGAATAATTTACATGAACGATGGTGATTGGGTAGAAAGTTGTACTGCGCTAGTCGAACACGAAGATGGAAAA
>RGMU01000025.1 GCA_010021705.1 Chitinophagia bacterium
ATCATTATTTAGTTACTAATGCCAATTAAATATTTCCCAACCTTTTACTTTGCAACAATGTCTACATATTTTTGCAATAAATACTGCATTTTATGAACAAAAAGATTGCTATTACCGCTATCGTAGCATTGCTTGCTACCGCTCTCTTCTCCTCTTGCACCAAGTTGATAGAAGCTCTTGAGTATGACTTAGACATGCAAACCACGGAGGTTGAGCTTGTTATTCCCCCTACCCTTGATACCATTGCGAATGTAACCGGTAATCAAAGCGGAAATTATAATATTGACTCCTTTATTAAAGACAAAACAGGAGGCTCTCTTGGCATGAATAATATTAGTAGCGCAAAACTAAAGTCTTGCCAGCTTACAATACTTAATTCAACAAGCACCAACAATTTTGCCAATTTTCGCTCTTGCAACGCGTCTTTCTTTACCAACTCTAACACTACTCCTTATAGCATTAGTATTGCCAACAATCCTGATGTTAACAGTAGTGTGTTAAACCTTCCGGTTGATAATACTGCCGATTTAAAAAGCTACCTTAACAGCAATAGTTTTTCTTATGCTTTAAGCGGCAGACTAAGAAGGCGCGTTACCGATTCTTTGCACTGCAAAGCTAAATTTACCTTTAGTATTCACGTTAAGCCTTAAACTTAGCTTAGTTTTATTTATTTTTAGCCCCGTAAACGGGGCTTTTTTTATGCCTAATTCAACAATAATATGCTTACAAGGCTTGTCAATATCCACAAACTACTGCAAATAAGAGAAGGGAGTGAAGCCTATTCTCCGGTAAAGGGGGCAGCAATGGCACACTTACCCTGTATAGACAACGCATGGCTTTGCCTCAAAGACGGCAAAATAGATAGCTATGGCTCTATGGACGCACTGCCTGAACTAAACCCCGATACCACCATAGACACATCGGGCAGGTTAGTATTGCCGGCATGGAATGATTCGCACACTCACTTGGTGTTTGCAGGCACGCGAGAAAATGAATTTGTTGACCGTATAAAAGGGTTAAGCTACCAAGAAATTGCAGCCCGTGGCGGCGGCATACTCAATTCAGCCCAAAAGCTAAAAAATACCTCCGAAGATGCGCTCTATGCAAGCGCAGCGCAAAGATTGGAAAGCCTAATAGCCACCGGCACCGGAGCCATAGAAATAAAAAGCGGGTATGGTTTAGATGTGGACAATGAACTTAAAATGCTTCGCGTTATCAAACGCTTGCAGGAGAACTATTCACTACCTGTTTGTGCCACCTTATTGGCAGCCCATGCCTACCCTATGGAATATAAAGAAAATAAACCCGCCTATATTCGCTATTTGATTAACGAACTGATACCGGAAGCTGCACACCAAAAATTAGCTACATATATAGATGTATTTTGCGAAGACGGTTTTTTTAGCGTAGCTGATACGCAAATGCTGTTAGAGGCAGGCATAAAATATGGCTTAAAGCCAAAGATACATGCCAACCAATTAGGCTATTCTGGCGGGGTGCAAGTAGGCGTACAATACAACGCCATAAGCGTTGACCACTTAGAGCATGTAGGGCAGGCAGAAATAGACGCACTATTACCCTCCAACACCGTGCCTACCGTATTGCCGGCAGCAGCCTTCTTTTTGGCACTACCCTATCAGCCCGCCAGAAAAATGATAGATGCCGGGATGCCCGTATGTATAGCGTCTGACTATAACCCGGGCAGTTGCCCCACCGGCAACATACCTTTTTTACACACCATAGCCTGCACGCAGCTCAAAATGACCCCCGAGGAAGCCATCAATGCCACCACCCTAAACGGAGCAGCAGCTATGGAATTATTACAAGAAACGGGTAGCATTACGGTAGGCAAAAGAGCAAACTTGATTATTACCAAGCCAATGCCTTCTGTGGCACTCATACCCTATCAATTTGGGCAAAATATTGTGGAAAAAGTGCTAATAAACGGCAAAGCGGTATGGTAAGAAAAAAATTATGGAAAAAAAATGGTAATACACTTGCTATTTAAATTTCTTTCCCTATATTTGCGCTCCCTTTCTTTGCGAAAGTATCTAATGTGCATTCACATACAATAGACGGATAAATATTTCATTGCTTCACCTACGTGATAGGCTATGCCTATCTATGTAGGTGTTTTATTTAAAAACAAGTTAGTTAGATATAAATACTATGGCATTACCACAAAAAAAGACAGCATCCGGCAGGTACCACTTCGGAAAGCTACACGAGGTAGGAACATCCCCCGATTTATTGGCAATACAGTTACAATCGTTTCAAGACTTTTTTCAGTTAGAAACCACACCCGATAAAAGAAATGACGAAGGGCTGTTTAAGGTGTTCAAAGAAAACTTCCCAATATCAGACACCCGTAGCATCTTTATCTTAGAGTTTTTAGACTATTTTGTTGACCCACCACGCTATAGCATAGATGATTGTATGGAAAGAGGTTTAACCTATTCCGTGCCGTTAAAAGCAAAGTTAAAACTAAGCTGTAATGACCCTGAACATACCGATTTTGAGACGATGGTTCAGGACGTGTTTTTGGGCAATATTCCTTATATGACCCCGCGCGGCACTTTTGTTATCAATGGTGCAGAACGCGTTGTGGTATCACAGCTACACCGCTCGCCGGGTGTGTTTTTTGCCCAAAGTATGCACCCCAACGGTACAAAAATATACACGGCAAAGGTAGTGCCGTTCAAAGGTGCGTGGATGGAATTTGCAACGGATATTAACAATGTAATGTTTGCTTACATTGACCGTAAAAAGAAGTTTCCGGTAACCACCCTGCTACGTGCCATAGGTTATGAAACAGATAAAGACATATTAGAGCTATTTGGCATGGCTGACGAGGTAGTGGCTGATAAAGAAACACTATCTGCCAACATTAACCGCCGCCTTGCAGCACGCGTATTAAGAAGCTGGACAGAAGACTTTGTGGACGAAGATACCGGCGAAGTTGTTACCATTGAAAGGAATGACGTGGTGTTGGAAAGGGACAGCGTGCTGAACGAAGACAACATGGAAATGATATTGGAAATGGGTATCAAAACCGTGTTCTTACAAAAAGAAGAAGTAAGCGGTGACTACTCCATTATTTACAATACATTAAACAAAGATACTTCCAATTCAGAATTGGAAGCCGTGCAGCACATTTATCGTCAATTAAGGGGCACAGAAGCTCCCGATGAAGAAACAGCAAGGGGCATTATTGAAAAGCTATTCTTTAGCGACAAGCGTTACGACTTAGGCGAAGTGGGCAGGTATAAAATCAACCGCAAGTTAGATTTGAATATCAGCCAAGATACTAAAGTATTGAGCAAAGAAGACATTATTTCCATCATCAAATATTTGGTTAAACTGACCAACGGAGACGCTGAAATTGATGATATAGACCACCTTAGCAATCGCCGAGTTAGAACCGTAGGCGAACAGCTGTTTGGTATATTTGGCACAGGTTTGGCACGCATGGCGCGTACCATTCGTGAAAAAATGAACGTAAGGGATAATGAAGTATTTACGCCGGTTGAACTTATCAATGCCCGTACATTGTCTTCTGTCATCAACTCGTTTTTTGGTACTTCACAGCTATCGCAGTTCTTAGATCAAACCAACCCACTTTCAGAAATTACCCACAAAAGGAGGATTTCGGCATTAGGTCCGGGGGGGTTAAGCCGTGAGCGTGCAGGCTTTGAGGTGCGGGACGTACACTATAGCCACTATGGCAGGCTTTGCACCATTGAAACACCGGAAGGTCCAAACATTGGGCTAATATCCACCCTTTGCGTTCATGCGCAAATCAACGATATGGGCTTTATAGAAACGCCTTACCGTAAAGTGAGAAACGGTAAAGTGGACTTAGCCAGCCACCGCTATTTAAGTGCAGAAGAAGAAGACCTTGCCACTATTGCGCAAGCCAATGTGCCGATAGATAAAGAAGGTAATTTTACGGAAGATAAGATTAAATCAAGGCAAACCGGAGACTTCCCTATATTAGACCCCCAGGAGGTAGAATATATGGACGTAGCACCTAACCAAATTGTAGGGCTTAGTGCTTCGCTTATTCCGTTCTTAGAGCATGACGATGCCAACCGTGCCCTGATGGGTTCAAACATGCAACGCCAAGCCGTGCCGCTTATACGCCCCATGCGCCCCATAGTGGGTACAGGCTTGGAGGCTAAGGCTGCCCGCGATGCTCGCATACAAATACATGCCGAAAAAGACGGTTTGGTAGAATATGTAGATGCCGACCAAATACATGTGCGCTATGACCGTTCGGAAAATGAAAGGTTAGTTTCGTTTGAAGATGATTTAAAAGTATATACGCTCACTAAATATAAAAAGACCAACCAAAGCACCAGCATCACCCTTCGCCCTGCGGTTAGAAAAGGTATGAAAGTGAAAAAAGGCGACTTTTTAACCGAAGGCTATGCCACCCAAGAAGGCGAACTTGCATTAGGACGCAACCTTAAAGTAGCATTCATGCCTTGGAAAGGGTATAACTTTGAAGATGCCATTGTTATTAATGAAAAAGTGGTGCGCGACGACTGGTTTACGTCTGTGCACGTGGACGAGTATGAATTGGAGGTGCGTGATACCAAATTAGGTGAAGAAGAGCTTACCAACGATATTCCCAATGTATCGGAAGAGGCTACTAAAGACCTTGACGAAGCGGGCATTATTAGAATAGGTGCTCACATTAAGGAGGGCGACATTCTGATAGGTAAAATTACGCCTAAAGGTGAAACTGACCCAACACCGGAAGAGAAGCTACTGCGCGCTATTTTTGGTGATAAAGCCGGCGATGCTAAAGACGCTTCGCTAAAAGCACCAAGCGGAACAGAAGGTATTGTAATAGGCAAGCAGCTATTCCAACGCGCCAAAAAAGACAAAAACTCTAAAACAAAGGAAAAAATAGCCTTAGAGAAAATAGATAAAGTACACGACAGCCACAAAAAAGAACTCAAAGAGCTTTTGTTAGACAAGCTAATGATACTGCTTAAAGACAAGCAGTGTATGGGTATCTATAACAATTTTGGCGAAACGGTGCTAAGCAAAGGAGGTAAATACAATACCAAAACACTTGAAAGCATTGACTTTGAAAATGTGAACCCATTGGGCTGGACAGGCGAAAGCGAAACCGACAGTCTTATAAACCAGCTTCTTCACAACTACAACATTAAGTATAACGAAGAAATAGGCAGGTATAAGCGTGAGAAATTTAACCTAAGCATAGGCGATGAGCTTCCACATGGTGTGTTAAAACTTGCTAAGGTTTATTTAGCCTCTAAGCGTAAGCTAAAAGTGGGCGATAAAATGGCGGGTAGGCACGGTAACAAAGGTATTGTGGCACGGATAGTAAGAGAAGAAGACATGCCTTTCTTAGAAGACGGTACGCCGGTAGATGTGGTGCTAAACCCATTGGGTGTGCCTTCACGTATGAACTTAGGACAGATATATGAAACCATATTAGGCTGGGCAGGCGAAAAATTAGGAGTGCGCTTTGCAACACCGATATTTGATGGGGCAAGCGTTAGCCAAATAGAAAACTTGATTAAACAGGCAAATTTGCCGGACTTTGGGCATACCTATTTGTGCGATGGCGAAACCGGTGAACGCTTTGACCAAAAAGCCACAGTGGGCATCATATACATGATTAAGCTACACCACATGGTGGACGACAAAATGCACGCCCGTTCTATAGGTCCATACAGCCTTATCACACAGCAACCATTGGGTGGTAAAGCACAGTTTGGTGGTCAGCGTTTTGGTGAAATGGAGGTTTGGGCATTGGAAGCCTACGGTGCTTCGCATATTTTGCAGGAATTGCTAACCATTAAGTCAGACGATATAATGGGTAGAGCAAAAACTTATGAAGCCATTGTTAAAGGCGACAACGTGCCTAAGTCGGGCATACCGGAATCGTTTAACGTATTGATAAACGAACTAAGGGGATTGGGCTTGGAACTTAAATTTGAATAAAATAAATCTATAAAAACACAAATATAATATCAATGGCTGTTAAAAAAGATAGCCGGCCTAAAGCCGGATTCCAAAAAATAACCATCAGCTTAGCTTCGCCTGATGCCATTTTGGAACGCTCTTTTGGAGAGGTGTTAAAACCCGAAACTATCAACTACAGAACCTATAAGCCGGAAAGAGACGGCCTGTTCTGCGAAAAAATATTTGGACCCGTAAAAGACTATGAATGTTTTTGCGGTAAATATAAGCGTGTGCGTTACAAGGGCATCGTATGTGATAGATGCGGTGTAGAGGTTACGGAAAAAAAGGTGAGACGTGAGCGTTTAGGGCACATAAAGCTGGTAGTACCTATAGTGCATATATGGTACTTTAAGAGCCTCCCCAACAAAATAGGCTACATATTAGGGCTTAGCTCTAAAAAAATGGAAAGCGTGGTGTATTATGAAAAATACATTGTGGTAGCCGTGGGGGTGGCAGAAGAAATTATCAGGCAAAAGTTGAATTTGAAGGATTCAGAAACGGCGCATCAACAATTACTGTCAGAAGACGAATACATAGATGTATTGGACTCCCTTCCTAAAGATAACCAAAGCCTATCTGATGACGACCCAAACAAGTTTATTGCAAAAATGGGTGCAGAAGCCATGCAAATGCTTCTGTCAAGGATAGAACTTGATACCCTTTCTTACGAGCTTCGCGCAGCTGCTACAAGCGAATCTTCTCAGCAACGCAAACAAGATGCCCTGAAAAGGCTAAGCGTGGTAGAAGCCTTTAGAGAAGCTAACACGCGCATAGAAAATAAATTGGAGTGGATGGTAATGCAATATTTACCGGTTATCCCTCCTGAATTGCGCCCATTAGTACCGTTAGACGGTGGTAGATTTGCCTCGTCTGACCTGAACGACCTTTACAGACGCGTTATTATCAGAAACAATCGTTTGAAGCGCCTTATTGAAATTAAAGCACCCGAAGTGATATTGCGTAACGAAAAGCGTATGCTGCAAGAAGCAGTAGATTCGCTTTTTGACAACAGTCGTAAATCAAACGCGGTGAAGGCAGAAGGCGGAAGGGCATTAAAATCACTTTCCGATGTGCTGAAAGGCAAGCAAGGGCGTTTCCGTCAAAATCTTTTGGGTAAGCGTGTTGACTATTCAGGTCGTTCCGTAATTGTGGTAGGTCCTGAAATGAAGTTGCATGAATGTGGTTTACCCAAAGATATGGCAGCCGAGTTGTTTAAGCCGTTTATTATTCGCAAGCTGATAGAAAGGGGCATTGTTAAAACTGTTAAAAGTGCGAAGAAACTTGTTGAAAAGAAAGAGGCTGTAGTGTGGGATATATTGGAGAACATCTTAAAAGGTCATCCGATATTGCTAAACCGCGCCCCTACGCTTCACCGTCTTTCCATTCAAGCCTTCCAACCTCGCTTAATAGAAGGTAAAGCCATTCAGCTACACCCATTAGTGTGCTCGGCATTCAACGCTGACTTTGACGGTGACCAAATGGCTGTTCACCTTCCGCTTAGCAACGCAGCTATATTAGAGGCACAAATACTAATGTTAGCCTCCCACAACATTCTTAACCCTCAAAATGGTACGCCTATCACCCTACCCTCTCAGGACATGGTGCTTGGACTGTATTATATTTCAAAGGGTAAGCTGTCCACTCCGGAATATAAAATGAAGGGCGAGCATAAAACGTTTTATAGCCCTGAAGAGGTGATAATAGCATTTAACGAAGGTAAAGCTGACCTGCACGCATGGATAAAAATAAGAGCCAATGTAAGAGGTGCAGACGGTAATTTGTCTTATCAGTTTATTGAAACCACAGTTGGGCGGGTAATATTCAACCAATTTGTACCTAAAGAAAACGGGTATGTTAATCTACTGCTTACCAAGCGTTCATTAAGGGATATTATTGGTGAAATATTAAAAAATACCAATATCCCAAAAACCGTTCAATTCTTAGATGATATAAAAACATTAGGTTTCAGAACGGCATTTAAGGGCGGGTTATCCTTCAACATTAAAGACTTAACGATACCGGAAGTAAAAGAACAATTAATAGAAAGTGCACAAGGCGAAGTTGACGAAATATGGGACAACTACAACATGGGCATGATTACGAACAACGAAAGGTATAACCAAATAATTGACGTATGGTCAAGGGTGGATACCAAAGTTACCGACACGCTACTCAAAGAAATGGCAGCCGACAAGCAGGGCTTCAACTCTGTGTATATGATGCTTGACTCCGGTGCGCGTGGTTCTAAGCAGCAGGTTAAGCAGCTTGCAGGGCTTAGAGGGCTAATGGCAAAACCAAGAAGAAGCGGTTCCAGCGGGTCAGAAATTATTGAAAACCCTATTCTTTCTAACTTTAAGATGGGGCTGAACGTATTAGAGTACTTCATTTCTACACACGGTGCGCGTAAAGGTCTTGCCGATACGGCTCTTAAAACGGCAGATGCCGGTTATCTAACCCGCCGCTTGGTGGACGTGGCTCAAGATGGGGTTATTATGCACGAAGACTGCGGCACGCTTCGCGGTATTGCTACCTCTGCATTAAAGGATAACGAAACAGAAGTAGAGTCGCTTTATGACCGTATTTTAGGCAGAACATCTTTGCACAATGTTTATCATCCGGTAACGCAAGCCTTATTGGCAAATGCAGGTGAAGAGATAACAGAAGATATAGGCAAAAATATTATAAAATCAGGCATAGATACTGTAGAAATACGCTCTGTATTAACTTGCGAAAGTCGCAAAGGGATATGTGCCAAATGCTATGGTAAAAACCTTGCCACCGGCTATATGGCTCAAAAGGGCGATGCCGTAGGTATTATAGCAGCGCAATCCATTGGTGAACCGGGTACACAGTTAACGCTACGTACCTTCCACGTGGGTGGTGTGGCAAACTCTGCCTCTACAGAATCTCAATTAACTGCCCGCTTTGAAGGCACTATACAGTTTGACGGTTTAAGAACCACCCGCTATACAGATGCTGAAACGGGTGAAGAAGTGATAGTAGTTATAGGTCGTACCGGTGAGGTGCGTATAGTGGACGTTGCCAACGACAGGCTTCTTATTACCAACAACGTGCCTTATGGTTCGTTCCTAAAAGTAGAAAACGGAGCTAAAGTAGCAAAAGACACCGTGATATGCACTTGGGAACCGTTTAACAATGTTATTGTATCTGAAATTAGCGGTAAAGTAAAGTTTGATAGTATTATTGAGGGCGTTACCTATCGTGATGAAGCGGATGCTCAAACGGGCTTGCGCGAAAAGGTGGTAATAGAAACCAAAGACAAAACCAAAATACCGTCTATTATTATAGAAGGCGATGAAACCAAAGCTTACAATCTTCCGGTTGGCTCTCACATTTCGGTAGAAATAGGCGAAGAAGTGCATAACGGGCAGGTATTGGTGAAGATACCGCGTATCTTAGGTCGTAGCCGAGATATTACGGGTGGTTTGCCACGCGTAACAGAGCTATTTGAAGCTCGTAACCCCAGCAACCCTGCCATAGTAGCCGAAATAGACGGCGTAGTAGTGTTGGGTAATGTGAAGCGCGGTAACAAAGAAATTGTGATAGAATCACGCGAAGGCATTGTTAAAAAATACTTAGTACCGCTAACCCGCCACATTATGGTGCAAGACGGCGACTTTGTGAAAGCCGGTACACCACTGTCTGACGGTGCCATTACACCGGGAGATATACTGTCTATCAAAGGTCCATTTGCGGTGCAAGAATACCTTGTAAACGAAATTCAAGAAGTATATCGCTTGCAGGGCGTAAAAATCAATGATAAGCACATTGAGGTGATTGTTAGGCAAATGATGCGCAAGGTGAACATTATGGACGCAGGTGATACCAAATTCCTTGAAGACGACACTATAGATAAGTTTGACTTTATGGATGAAAACGACTGGATTTATGACAAAAAAGTTGTTATAGATGCCGGCGCATCGGATAAACTACATGCCGGACAAATAGTTACCTTACGTGAACTAAGGGAAGAAAACAGCCAACTAAAGCGTGCCGACAAAAAATTGGTGGAATATCGCAATGCCAATCCGGCAACGTCTTCACCTATGCTATTGGGTATTACAAAGGCATCTTTGGGTACGCAAAGCTGGATATCTGCTGCCTCCTTCCAAGAAACCACTAAGGTGCTTTCGCAGGCTGCCATTAACGGTAAGTACGACTTCTTGTCAGGCTTAAAAGAAAACGTTATTACCGGTAACTTAATTCCTGCCGGTACGGGCTTGCGTGAGTTTGACAACCTTGTGGTAGGTAGCACAGAAGAGGTAGAACTTCTACTTGCCAATCGTGATTTATTGCAGTTTGATGATGAAGAATAGAATTCTTTAGTTTGTTCTATAATTTACAAAATAGGCTGTCTAAAAAAGGCAGCCTATTTTATTTTGAACAGATAAAATGTTTGACGCAAAGCATATAAGGCTGTAGCTAAATCCTTTGGTGTTACAGCAAAATAAAAAAGGGGCTGTCATATAAAGACAACCCCTTTTAAGTATTAATTGAAGTGCTGTAAACTACTCTTTTACGAATGTAGCGGTGTAGTATTTATTAGTATCTCCGTCTTGGATGGTAGCAGTGTATATACCAATAGGTAGGTTTGCTATATCTAAAGTAGGATTTGCACCGTTTACAATGCCCGCCCAAAGGGTAGCACCTTGCAAATTGTGGATAGTTACTGCCTTAATTCCGTTAGTTGGCAAGCTGATGGTTAAATTGCTTTGTGTGGGATTAGGGTATACACTAAGTGGCTCATATTTAACTACAGAAGTTATTGTAGATATACCTCCGGTAGTAACAGAGTCTGCATCTAATGTTATGTTGTCAAAACGATTGTTGCCCGATGTTCCAACCGTGTTACCGCGGAATTTAATACGGAATACAAGTTTTGAATTATTATTTACAGTAGTATCAGAGCCAAACCTTATGGTAGTGCGCTTAAATGTGGTAGTAGGAGAATCCATTGCAATGGATAAACCGGTGGTTATCCAAGTTGTTCCGCTATCGGTGCTGTAATCAAACCTTTGTTGCAACATGCCATTATTAGAGCGCATGCTGGCATAAGTTAGTTTAAGATTTTTGTAATACCGAGATGGTATGTACATACGTAATTCCATGCTATCTGAAGGGTTACGTAAACGCATACCATTACCTGCGGTATCTCCCATACGTAAGTTAACAGAATCATAATCGGCAGCAACTACGGGATAGTAATCAACATAAGCACTGTCAGTAACGGAGGTATAAGATTTTTGATATACTACCGTAGCCTTATTGGTATCTAAGCGAGAAAAGTTGGCTTTAATGTAGCGCAACGTAGGCAAGCGTACCGTGTCTCGGAAAGTGTTAAAGTTCCAATAATGTACTAAATAAGCCTGCGCTATGGCATTTGAATTAACAAGGGCTATTGCGGTGAATAAAAATAGGACGTGTAATACTTTTTTCATATACTAAATTAAAATGATGTGCGAAAGTACATAGAATAAAAGAACTGCAATATTATTTAATTGTTACCAAAATACGCTATGGTTGGTCTGAATTGTGGTTTTTGGCGTTTCTCTGAACTGTGATTTATGTGAAGTGTATAACGACTATGACAAGCGTAGGGGCTGAAAATTTTCAGCCCCTACACACCCTATTAACCATTAACCATTAATCATTATCAATTAACCATTACTTTCTC
This sequence comes from Chitinophagia bacterium, assembly GCA_010021705.1. Classification (GTDB taxonomy): domain Bacteria; phylum Bacteroidota; class Bacteroidia; order Chitinophagales; family Chitinophagaceae; genus RGMU01. The sequence goes on from RGMU01000025.1 coordinate 11,699, forward strand.
CACCCACTTGCGGGTAGCGGTGGTTATAGTTAGCATATAATTGCCCTTAGCTAAGCCGGACAGATTAAGCGTTTGGCTCAGGGTGTTGGCTTGCTGTGTGGCTACTACTTTGCCGGTGATGTCTGTTAGTATGATACTCGCATTTTCGCTACCCTCCGGTAGGGATATGTTAAGCACATCACTTACAGGGTTGGGGTAGATGCTAACATACGTTTGTACACTTTCCGGTAGGTCATTGCCGTTAGCGTCTTTGGCTGCTAT
>RGMU01000241.1 GCA_010021705.1 Chitinophagia bacterium
AACAGTAACCATCCTTTTTACCGAGTACATATTGTAAAGAATATTTATGGCTTAGAAAAAAATAAACGCCCACCCCCGGTATATAGCAACACAAAAAAGTAAGTTATGACTCATTACGAACAGCTATTTGAAAATAACAAAAAGTGGGTAGATGCCATGATGGAAACCGACCCCCATTTTTTTGAAGTTTTAAACAATGACCAAAAGCCTGATTATTTATACATTAGCTGCTCTGACAGCCGCGTGCCCGTAAACGAAATTACAGGACTTATGCCCGGAGAAGTGTTTGTGCACCGCAATATGGCTAATCTGGTGAACAATATAGACCTAAACGTGATGACGGTCATAAACTACGCTGTGGTTCACCTTAAAGTAAAGCACATAGTAGTGTGTGGGCACTACAACTGTGGCGGCGTTAAGGCTGCTATGCAACCCAAAGACATGGGTATATTGAACCCTTGGTTGCGCAACATTAGAGATGTGTATCGCTTGCACCATACCGAGCTTAATGCCATAACCGATGAACATGAACGGTATGACCGCTTAGTGGAGCTTAATGTAATAGAACAGTCAACCAATATCATAAAAACCGCAGTCGTACAAAAGCAATTTTACCAAACGGGCTATCCCATTGTGCATGGATGGGTATTTGACCTCAAAAATGGGCTGATAAAAGACCTTAACATTAACTTTATTGAAATCTTAAACAACATTAGAGAAATATACGACCTTACGGGTATGGACTCTACCTATAGCGAGGGGGTTGATTAGTTAATTGCACTCTTACCCCTTTGGCACAGAAAACACAAACGAACTACCTTTGCCTATTTCTGACTGTACTAATATACCTCCGTTCATTTTGGTGAGTAAACGTTTCACTAAGGGTAGGTCAGAATAAGAATTATCTAAAGCAGACTTTTTAACGGTATATATCCAGTCAAAAAGGGTGTTAAGTTCTTCTGCGGGAATACCGGGACCATTATCGTCAATTTCAAAGAGGTATTTGTCTTTCAGGTCGTGAAAAATAATTTTTATAGCCCCTTTATTGTTTTGCATTTTAGCTATTAGAAAACGGCAGATATTGGTAATGATAATGCGAACTGCGTTTTTTGATATTTCTATTACTTGTTCGGTTTTTTATAGCTCACTTTAATGTGCTTAGGGGGTTGTAGCTATAAATAGCATCTTCTAACAATGCTCCTACCTTTACTTGTTCTTTTTTGTCAATATTGAGTAAAGAAGATTTAACGTAGTCTAAGATATTATTCACTAACCCTAACAACTTATAGGCAGATACATTGACATATTGCAAGTATTCTACGCCTTCCTCATCCATTGCCTCTTCATAATTATCCTGCAACAAATGAGAGAGAGAAATGAGGTTGTTGATGGGGCTTTTAAGGTCGTGTGAGGCTATGTAGGCAAACTTTTCTAAGTCTTTGGTAACGCTTTCTAATTCTGATTTGGCTTTGGCTAATTTAACTGCCACAATGTTATAATCATGTAATATAGCACATTGTTTAGCTAAACTTTTGAGGGCGTTTATTTGCTTAGGGGTAGCATCTAAAGGCTGATAGTCCATAACGGAAATAGCTCCTATGGCTATACCTTCATGGTTAATGATAGCCGCACCTGCATAGAAAAGCAAACGATTTTCACCGCTTATATAGGTATGATGGTTTATGTCCGGTTGCTTAGAAGCGTCTGTTATAAACAATAGCTTTTCGCTACTTTCAATTACGGCAGTGTTAAATGTAAATTCTCGTGCGGTATCGCCGGTGCTTATGCCTGTTTTTGCAATTATTTTATGCTGATTGGCATCTATTAGGCTAATCATAGCAATGGGCACATCAAAAAGCATAGTAGCTATTTGAATAATTGCTTCAAATTCCGGGGTTGGCTTCTCCTCAATTATCAAGTATTCTTCTATTGCAGGCGTGTGAACTAAATCCGGCTGAGGTATAGTATTCATGTTAGAATAATGATTTTACTGCTGCAATATGACGGGTATTTGAATATATTTACAAATTTACGATATATTGGTGGTTTATGCAAATATTTACGCGCTACGCTAACGTTTTAGCTTCAATAGCTTGAGGGACTCTGTATATCCCGTTTGTAAGATTTCTAATAGCGTGTAATTTAAGTGTTTTTTTAGGTGATGATGCCCATACCAAAGCCCCGCAATAGTGATAATAAGCGATGCAACCACGGCACCATACACATTACCGAAAAGTAGTATCAACAAAGCGTCTCCGGCAATGTTAAGGGCAAGCATAAGTATTACCTTGTAAAAATTGATTTGTGGGCGGTTAATAATGTCTAAGGTAATGCCGGTAAACCGCTCAATAGGGTATAGTAGGGCAAAGAACATAAATAAACGGTAAATATCGGGTGAATAAGTGTGCACATATTTCGCTCCGCCTAATAGCGAAACACCCAATGGTGCTAAGAACAGCACGGCTATTGCCATCGGTATAAAAAACATAGTTAGCATACCGGAATATTTTTTTAGCACATTGGTAACTTCCTCATTGTTGTTATTGTTGTGGGCAACAGCCATAGCCGACATGCCGGTGGCTACAAAGCTGCGTATGGGTATTTCTATGATGTCCATTAGCTTTACCGGCAGGTTGAATATGGCTACAGCCTCTTCGTTTAGCATGGCTGCTATAATAAAGGTATCGGAAGTGCGTAAAAAATTGGCACTTAAAGACGTTGCTAAGCTAAATTTGCCAAAATGCGTAATGTTCCATATATACTCCTTTTTGCAATGAAATACGCTTTCCAAGCGTCCCATTTTGGAGATTATGCCCACAATGCTGGTAAGGCAGTTGGTAAGAAAATTATACAACAAGGCGTTTTCAAAGGTCATTTGGTGTAGTAGCATTAAGATATAAAAGGCTAATA
>RGMU01000242.1 GCA_010021705.1 Chitinophagia bacterium
ACAGCAAACAGAAATTTGCAAGCCAACAGAGAATGTACGAACATATTTAACGGTATTACCTACTATTATAACGATGCCAATACAGCCAATCAAATGGACGATACGCTAATACTTATGGTAAAAAAGGGTACCAGCAATTTGGAAAACTTAGATACGGCAGGCTTTACCGTTTCAGGAGGCACAACACCGTCTTATGGTAGTGGTACCGGAGCTACGCTTACTTTCCCTGCCGGCACACCACAAACATGGGCACATACTTATGGTATCCGCCGCTTTTGGAAGGTTACCTCATCTAAAACTTTAAGTACACCCATTGAAGTAATATTCCCTTTCACCAAAACCGACAGTGCCGACTTAGACGGTAGCTGCGCCGGTGCACCGCTACCGGTAAGAATGTGCTATATGTATAAAACTACTTCATTAGTTGACCCTAATCCTGCGGGAGGCTTTTCGGGAGCAACATCAACAAGTTTTAACATGTATAGCAATGGTAGCTCGCCTACAGCCACTCAATGGAGCTTAGAGCGTGTTGGCAGCAATGTATTATATGCCCACTTTATGGTTTCTACCATTGCAGGGGGCGGTTCGGTATATTACTCTTATGCCTTTCCGGTGGGCACGTCTTATTTGCAAGGCAAAAATAGCGATATAATTATATACCCTAACCCTGCATCTAATACATGGAATATTACCTTTGACAGCCCCATAGAGCAAGGCACTTATATTAATATCTATTCTACAGACGGTAAGTTAGTGAATACTTTACCGTTAAATGAAACCGGTACCACGTCTATAGATGCGTCAAAACTGCCGGTGGGTATGTATTACTATAAGATAGTAAACAGCCAAAATGTGCTTTCCGGCACTTTGATAAAGGAATAATAAATTTAGCTATTAATTTTATATGAAGCGTTACATCCCTATTCTATTCTTTGCGCTTTCTTTGCCGATGGTAGAGAGCTATGCACAAAATACCAAACCGCAGTTACCTTCTAATGCTCAACCCACGCAAACCATTAAGCCCACCATTCCCCACCCGGGACAGGCAGAGTTTATTGGCTTTAGAAACCCACCAAGCGAAGATTTGGGCTTTTTGCCTCATGTAAACCGCATTTCTGAAAACGAAAGCGAAGACCCCGTTGCCTTGCAGCAACTCAAAGACAGACTTAATAAAACCAAATTTAGCGTAAAGCCTCCGCTTACGTCTGTTGCTGAAAAGACCACAGCACCTGCGGCACCCATATTAGGCACAAATTTTGCCGGAATTTACAATGGTGGCGGTAGCACGCCCTTAGACAACACCATTGCCATTTCCAATGCAGGATATATAGTTGCTATGGTAAACAGTGTGGTTACTTATTACACCACCACCGGCACCGCCACCTACACTAACAACATATACAATTTGATAGGCGATGCCACATTAACCAATGACCTTTGCGACCCCAAAGTGATTTATGACAATGTAGCAGACCGCTTTATTATGTATGTTCAAGTGTGCGATAAAGTTGTTTCGCATTCCAAAGTAGTGTTAGGGTTTTCAAAAAGCAACAATCCCGCATCGGGCTGGTATTTTTACAAACTTACCGGCAATCCGCTTAATGACGGCTCATGGTTTGACTATCCTAAATTAGGTGTTTCCAATGACGAGCTATTTGTAACAGGTAACTTATTCAGAGGCTCTACATTCAACCAATCGGTGGTTTATCAAATAGTAAAAGGTCCATTATTTAGTGGGGCTGCTACACCCACATGGCAATATTATTCCGGCATTTCAGGAGCTTTTACTTTATGCCCTGCTTCTTACGGCATGACCGGTGGTTACGGACCCGGCATATATTTAGTATCCAATTTAGGTGCAGGAGGCTTTGGCGGTGGCGTAGTAGGGCTATATGATGTTACAAACAATATTGCTTCCGGTTCGGCATCACTTACCACCTACAATGTAGCCACTGCCGGCTATTCCGCTCCCGGTAGTGCCGCGCAACAAGGCACTTCATGGCAATTAGGCACAGGTGATTACAGAATTTTAGATGCCTTTTACCTCAACGGCATTGTGCACTATGTGTTTAACAAAGACGTGGGCGGTGGCTGGAGCGGCATTTGCTACAATAGGCTAACTGTTTCATCATTAAGCAATGTTAATGCAGAGCTGGGCAATGTAGGTGTTAGCGATTTGGCATTTGGCGCACTGGCTGCTTCCGGTGATGTGCCTACCGACAAGTCTGTCATTATTGCCTTTAATCAATCGGCAAGCACGTATTATCCGCGTACTTGTGCTGCCAAATGCGATGGTAGTATGTCTTTTTCACCCATTCTTAACGTAAAATCTGGCGTTGGCTATATTCACTATTCTTTTGTTACCACCGGTACAGAGCGTTGGGGCGATTATACCGGTATGTGCCGTAAATATAACGATAATCCCGCCTCGCTATGGATGGCAGGCATGTATGGCAACACAAACCACGCTTGGTATCAATGGATAGCCAAACTAAATGGACCTACCAATGCCATTGAAAATGTGAATGCACCCGCAAGTTCGGCTAAAGTATATCCCAACCCCGTTACCGACTTTTATGCCGTAGAATTTGACGCACCGGCGAGGCAAAAACTGCATATTTATATTACCGATATGACCGGCAAAACCATTGCCGACCTATACAACAATATTGTGGAAGAGGGCGAAAACCGCTTTTCCTTCAATAAAGCTAACCTATCACCGGGCATATATCTTTTACATTTAGTAGGCGAAAATAACTTTAGCAAACATGAAAAAATTACGGTTCTTGCCAACTAAAAGTGCCTTCCTGCTTTGTTTTTTAACCCTATTTAGCGTCTGTTTAATGGCTGATATGCAGCCTTCATTTGCTAAAACTAAGAAAAAACATCGCAAACATAAAACGAGCAAAC
>RGMU01000243.1 GCA_010021705.1 Chitinophagia bacterium
ATTGGGTAAAAATACAGGGTAGTTTTATAGCCCGCGGGCATGAAAAATTTATAACCATAGGCGTATTTGCCGATACAGGTAATGTGATACACATCAGCCCAAGTGGTGGAGGGTATTATGGCTTATATGTAGTAGATGATGTAAGCGTGCTACCGGCAGATGCTCGGGCAGATGCGGGCAGAGATACTACTATCAGGCATCCCGGAGATACGGCACGCATAGGCGTGCCCGGCAGTGATGGCATACCTGCTTATTGGTATCAGCTTGGTAGTAGTACCGCTATAGATAGTGGGGGGAGTATAAAAGTGCATCCTATGGTAACAACCAGCTATGTGGTGCGGTTAGACTTGTGCGGTGCTTCTACGTTTGATACGGTAAAGGTGTCGGTAGATACCTCACGTATGGATGTGCATACTATCCTAAACACAGAAAAGCTCGCCCTCTACCCTAATCCGGCAAGGGAGGTACTAACCATTAGCGGTGGGCACGGTTGCACCTTCACCCTCTGCAACCTCATGGGGCAAGAGGTCATCCGCACCCCATTAACACGCCCTTTGCAAGATGTGCCCCTTTTGGGCATTCCGCCTGGGGTTTATTTGGTGTATATAACGGATGGGGTGGGGAATAGACATGTGCAATTATTAATGGTTAATGAGTAATTGTTAATTAATAATGATTAATGTAGGGGCTGAAAATTTTCAGCCCCTACGCTTGTCATGGTAATCATACCCTTCTCAAAAATCACAGTTCAGACAAAAAGCACAAGCGAAAAATCACTTGTGCTAACAATTTTTTGTATTACCAATATATTAACGAAGCCGTTGGTTATATGAGGTTTATACTCCTGCTAACGAACTCGGTTAATTCAGCACCGGTGAGCATACCTTGTGATAGCATTGCTAAGTCCACCGCTTGCTTGGCAAGCTGCTTTTGGAGGTCTTCGCTTGCGTTTAATATTTTGGTAATTAATTGGTGATTACCGTTGATAGATACATTATAGGAGTCAGGGAAGTTACCGTAAAAGCCCATACCACCGCCTAAGCGTCCCATCTCCTTCATGCGGCGCATGAATTCGTCCATTGTGATGGTAACGGGGAAGTCGTCAGGATTAAGGGCGGCAATATCCACCTTCATATTGGTATTATTAATAGCCTTATTGAAAATATCTTTCACCTTATTTTTTTCGTCTTCCGTTAGAATGAGGCTAATATTCTCTTCTTTTTCTATCAACTTCTCAATCACATCGCTATCTACCCTTTTTAGCTTAATTTTGTCTAACTTATACTCTACATTGCTCACAAAGTGGCTATCTATGGGCGAGTCTAACACTAATACATCGTAGTCTCTTTTGGTTGCGCTTTGGATAAAGCTGTGCTGCTTTTCAGGGTCTGATGCGTATAAGAATACAACTGCACCATCTTTGTTGGTTTGAAGCGGGGCTACTTTTTCTTTATACTCGTCTATGGTGTAAAGTTCTTTTTTAGTATTGGTGAGCAACATAAAGTTTTTGGCAGCATCATAAAACTTATCATCGCTTAGCATACCATATTTTACAAACAGGCTAATATCGTTCCATTTTTCTTCATAGCTTTTGCGGTCATTTTTGAACAGCTGCGCCAGCTTATCGGATACCTTTTTGGTGATGTGAGTATTAATTTTTTTAACATTGCTATCTGCCTGTAAAAAGCTGCGGGATACATTGAGCGGTATCTCAGGAGAGTCTATCACACCGTGTAGCAACATTAAAAATTCGGGTACAATGTCTTTCACCTCATCGGTAATAAAAACTTGCCTGCTATATAATTTTATTTTGTTGCGCTGAAGTTCTAATTCTGTTTTTACTTTAGGGAAGTATAAAATGCCGGTCAGGTTGAACGGATAGTCCACGTTTAGGTGTATCCAAAATAGCGGTGCTTCGCTCATCGGGTAAAGCTCGCTATAAAATGCCAAGTAGTCTTCATCTGTCAGGTCGGTAGGCGATTTTGTCCATATTGGATGGGTATTGTTAATAATATTGTCCACCTCTGTTTCTTGGGTGATGGGCTTGCCGTTCTCGTCTTCACCGGCTTCTTCATAGTTGGTTTTAGTGCCAAATTTGATAGATACGGGTAAAAACTTACAGTATTTATCTAAAATGCCTTGCAGTTTATATTTGTCTAAAAACTCTTCGCTTTCGGCATTGATGTGCAATATGATGTCGGTGCCTCGTGTGGTACGCGTTCCTTCCGATATTTCAAACTCTGTAGAGCCATCGCATACCCAGCGAGCTGGTTCAGCACCGTCTTGATAGCTAAGCGTTTGAATTTCTACTGTATCTGCCACCATAAAAGAGGAGTAAAAGCCTAAACCAAATTTGCCTATAAGCTCTTTGGCATCTTTAGCTTCCTTAAACTTTTCCAAAAATTCGGTAGCACCGGAAAAGGCTATTTGGTTAATGTACTTTTTTATCTCATCAGCGGTCATGCCCAAGCCGTTGTCGGATATGGTAATGGTTTTGTTGTCTTTATCAAAAGACACCTCCACCAATCCTTCGCCTACTTCACCGGCATATTGCCCCAAAGACGACAGTCTTTTTAATTTTTGAATAGCGTCTATGGCGTTGCTGATTAACTCACGGAGAAAAATCTCGTTATCGGAGTATAAAAACTTTTTGATTATCGGAAAAATGTTTTCCGTATGAATGGAAATGTTACCTCTTTCTTGCATAGTATCCTTTTTGCCGTAAGGCTTACAAATTGTATTCCAATGATAGAAATTATGCCTTTTTGGCAGTAATTTTTAAGGTGTATGACAAAAGTATAGTTGGAGGTGTTTTAGGGTGGCGGTAAGCTGCATGGTGCTTAGTAATCTACCTCAAATTTTCTATTTCCCCTTCACTAAGGTTTGTTAATTGAACTATC
>RGMU01000244.1 GCA_010021705.1 Chitinophagia bacterium
CCATGCGCCAACAAGTTGCTTTTTGCTCGAGCGCATTTTTCCGGCAGGCGGTGAATTACTCCAAATAAAAAAGGCGCGCAAATTAGACATAGACGAAGATACCTACTTTGAAATTTTAAGGGCAAAAACGGCTTCGCTACTGGCAGCTTCTTGCGCTGCGGGGGCGTACTCGTCTAAGAACAACAAACAAGATGCCGAGAAATTTAAGCTGTTGGGAGAAAAAATAGGCATAGCATTTCAGATAAGAGACGACCTTTTTGACTATGGCACCGAACAAATAGGCAAACCAACAGGCATAGACATTAAAGAGCGTAAAATGACGCTCCCGCTAATATATGCCTTAAAACATGCTACCTTTGCAGACAGAAAGCGCATTATCTACATTATTAAAAACAACAATACCGACAGAAATAAGGTAAACGAGGTGATAGAATTTGTAACCCAAAGCGGAGGCATAGTATATACACGTAAAAAAATGAGTGAATTTCATCACCAAGCCCTTGAACTATTGGCTTCTTATCCTGATTCTACCGCCCGCCAAGCCATGATAGAGTTGGTCAATTATTCTATTGAAAGAAAATATTAACACATTGAAAATAAAAAGCGTTACCGTGTTGGGTGAAACCTTAGTAAAGTTATCCACATTAAAAGCAGGTAGCAGAGCCACCATACACAGCCAAGAGGACAGTGCAATGCTGCTAACGCTTTTGGAAATGGGCTTTGTGCCCGGAGAGCCGCTTTCGGTTGAAATGATAGCCCCATTAGGCGACCCTATTGCCGTGCAAATAGCGGGCTATTTTATAAGCATCAGAAAAGAAGATGCCGACAAAATATGGGTACTGGTGGGGTAGTGTATGCGGTTTATGCCCACTCGCTAAGCTCTAACCATCTAAGCTCTTTTTGCTCTATTTCAGCGGTAAGGGAAGCTATGCGGTTGCCGGCAGATTGGAGGTTTTCATAAGGTAGGCTGCCGTTGCTTAGCTGTTGGGTAAGGGTCTCTTTTTCGGCTTCTAATTGGGCTATTTGGGCTTCTAATTGCTCAAATTCCTTTTTCTCTTTAAAAGTAAGTTTTCGCTTTTCTGCTGGAGCAGTGCCGGCTGTTTGAGTTGTGGTAGTTATGGTTGGTTGTGGGGCGGGCTTTTGGTTTTCTTTGGCTTTTTGGGCTATGCGATAGTGCGAATAGTTACCCGGAAAGTCTGATGCCACACCGTTGCCTTCAAACACAAAAAGGTGTTCTACCAATCTATCCATAAAATATCGGTCATGCGATACAATAAGCAAGCACCCCTGAAATTCGCTTAAAAAATTTTCTAAAACCGATAGGGTTGGTAGGTCTAAGTCGTTGGTAGGCTCGTCTAATATCAAAAAGTTAGGGTTGCGGAACAGGATAGAGAGCAGTTGCAGACGCTTTTTTTCGCCCCCGCTTAGTTTGCTTACATAAGTGTATTGCTGCTCCGGCGGAAACAAAAAAAGTGTTAAAAATTGTGAAGCACTAATGGAGCCTCCGCCTGCTAAGGGAAAACTTTCGGCTATATTTTTCACATATTCTATAATGCGCATATCTTCGGTAATTTGCAGCCCTTGCTGTGAAAAATTACCGAATATTACCGTATCGCCTATGTTTATTTTACCGCTGTCTGCCGCTTCCAAGCCTTGTATAAGGTTCAAGAAAGTGGATTTTCCTGCACCGTTTTTGCCTATTACGCCTATGCGTTCGCCTCGTTTAAATGTATAGTCAAAGCCTTTGAGGATAACATTATCGCCATAGCTTTTATACACCTTTTTCAGTTCAGCCACTTTACCCCCTAAGCGGTTCATTTTCACTTCTAAGCTCACTTGTTGGTCTTCTATTCGCTGTTTGGCTTTTTTTTCTATTTCATAAAAGTTATCTTCTCGGCTGCGGCTTTTAGTGGTACGGGCTTTAGGCTGCTTGCGCATCCATTCCAATTCTTTGCGGTAAAGGTTTTTGGCTTTGTCTATGTTGGCAAGGGTGTTTTCTATGCGGGCTGCCTTTTTGTCTAAATAGTTGGCATAGTCGCCCTTGTAGGTATAGAGCCGAGTATCGTCAATTTCCCATATTTCTTCGCACACATCGTCTAAAAAATAGCGGTCATGCGTTACCATAAGTAGGGTTATTTTCTCTTGATTAAGGTAGTTTTCTAACCATTCCACCATTGTTACGTCTAAATGGTTGGTGGGTTCGTCCATGATAAGGAGCACATGCTTGTGTTCAAAGCCTAAGTCTATGAGCGTTTGCGCCAATGCAACGCGCTTACGCTGCCCTCCCGATAAAAATTTAACTTTTTGTGTAACATTCTGAATATTCAGCTTGCCTAAGATTTCTTTAACTTTTCCTTCAAACTCCCAAGCACCCAATTCGTCTATTTGGGTAAGTATGACACCATAAGCTGCAGTGTCTTGCTCGGCATTGGCTATCATGCGTTCATAAGTGCGCAAAACTTCACTAACCGGATGGTTAAAATGAAATAAATTATCTATCACAGACAATTCTTCTTCAAAAGTGGGGTTTTGTTCAAAAAGAGCCACCGTAACGTCTTTGTGTATCGTTACCTTGCCGTCATCTACGGGTTCTTTACCGGCTAATATGTTCAGTAAAGTGGACTTTCCCGCTCCATTTCTTGCCACAAGGGCTATTTTATCGCCTTCGCTAATGTGGAATGTAATATCTTTGAATAGGGGCTTAATGCCATGCGTTTTGCTTATTCGTTCTGCGGAAAGGTAGTGCATATTGCGCAAAGGTAGCAAATGGTTAGTTTTTTGTGTTGATAATGCTCGTAGTAGAATAAACCGGAATTGCACTATTGTTATGAAGCAGTAAAATGTGGATAAGTGAGTATACTGTCTCTTATACACATCT
>RGMU01000245.1 GCA_010021705.1 Chitinophagia bacterium
CGGAAGTAGGCGTAACCGAGCCTCAAACAACATTCTCTGCTTGCTTTGGGCGTGTGTTTTTACCACTACACCCTACTAAATATGCCGAGCTATTGGGTAATAAATTAGATGCCGACAGTGCTGTAAATGTATGGCTTATTAACACCGGCTGGAGCGGTGGTGCTTATGGAACGGGTAGTCGTATGAAACTTAGCTACACACGCTCCATGATAACCGCAGCCATGACCGGACAGCTTAATAATGTGGAATATACACCACATCCGGTATTTGGCGTATTAATGCCTAATGAAGTACCTAATGTACCGTCTGAAATATTAATACCGCGCAACACATGGGCAGATAAAGAAGCATACGATAAAAAAGCTAATGAACTTGCGCAGCTATTTATCAACAACTTTAATAAATATGCCGCAATGGCAAATGAAGAAATACGCTCTGCAGCACCGGTAGTAATGGTGAATGCTTAGTATATTTTGAACCTTTTGAAAAAAGCCTTCCTGAACGAGAGGCTTTTTTATTTAATGTAGATAGCTTGCAAAAAGTTACCCACATTATTTTTAAGAATAAAAAAAGAGGCTATAACATAGCCCCTAAATATTCGTTGCAATAAATGTAAACAGCAAAGTTTAGCTATCGTAGCCCTGCTGGCGGCGATAAATGGTGTATCCATTATCTTCGTAGCTGGTAAATACCAAGCATATATGCCCAATAAGCAATAAGCCCCATGCTGCCACTATCCAAGCCGGCCAGGGGTATGTCCATTTACCATGACTATCTTTGTCGTAAAGCATAATCATAGCTGCGGAGCCTATTAGAAAAATAACAATGTGGATAATAAGCATTGAAATTTGCTTGCCGTTAGGTTTAACTTTTTGTGGCATGTAACTATTTTTTGGGCAAAGATAAACAAACATGTTATATGTAGGATATGTATTTTCCTAAATATCTGAAAAACAAAGTTGTAATTTGTCTGAAATATTATGTATGTTTACGGTCTATTTTACGTACAACACTTTACCGCTACAAAGTTTAGCAACGATATATGAAAAAAGTAAAGGCAATAATATTATTTATAGCAATAGCAACCACAATATCCTCTTGTTTAGGACCTCATTATCGTAGCACAAGGTGGCATTCTCATCCGGTTAAGCATACACCGGGTTTTTAGTCTTATTTAATTACCCCCGCTTCCAAGTAGAGACTGAATATATATGTATTGAGTATAAATTTTGGTATTTTTCAGATTATCTATTAAAAATAGGTAATGTTCTATTGGTAGAATAATGATTTTTTGTATCTTTGCAGTCCAATTTTTTTGAGTAGGGTATTCTTCAATTAATTTGAGGAATTTTCTGCTTAAATAAGCGGTAATTTATCGTTGTATGAAAGCTAACCGCAAATTTGAAATCGCATGGCAAGCACTGCCTACAGGTCTTAATTCGTTTGTATATTCTATTGACAATGAATATATGAAAGCTAAAGACCATAAAACAGATGTGAGTAATTGGGATATTAAAATTTCTCTGTTTTTTGATAAGCGCGAGGATATTTCCCTACTCAAATTTGATATAGACGGCAAAATAAAAGTGCCTTGCGACAGATGCGGCGATGAGTTTGAACTACAGCTTTGGGATGAGTTTGTGTTTTATGGCAAATACACAAAAGATACTGACGAATCCGGAGGAGACAATGAGAGTTTAGAAACCCTGTTTTTAGACCCTTCAGAGCCTGTAATAAACATAGAGAACTTACTGTATGAAAATCTGTTGCTTAGCTTGCCTTTACAAAGGTTACACCCAACAGACGCTAACGGAAACTCTATGTGCAACCCGGTTGCGCTACGTTTGCTAAATCAGCTGAACAAAAGCGAACCGGAAGAGAGTACAAACTCGCTTATGGAAGGATTAAAAAAGATTAAAATACCCAATAAATCGAACTAAAATAGTTAACAACCATTATAAGCTAACATAAATGCCAAATCCAAAAAGAAGGCACTCTGCGCAAAGAGGAGCCAAAAGAAGAACGCACTACAAAGCATTTCCGGAAACGTGGAGCAAAGACGCAACTACCGGCGAAAGCCACCTAAGACACCGAGCACACTGGGTGGAGGGTAAAATGTATTACAAAGGCAAATTGGTGATAGATAACTCTCCTGCCACACCTTCCGCTCCCGCAGAGCCGGAAGAAGATACAAACAATCAATAATTTTGCTACTTTCGCACTATGAAAATAGGTGTGGACATAATGGGCGGAGATTATGCTCCGTTAGAAGCTATAAAGGGCGTTCAGCTCTTTTTAGAAGAAGGGCTATACCCGGAAGCGCATTTAGTGCTTATAGGCGAAGAGCATCTTATGCAGCCCTATTTGCCTTTAATAGAGTCTTTCAAAGGCTCTTACACCATTATGCCATCTACAGAGTCCATTGGCATGGACGAGCACCCCACTAAAGCACTTAAAGAAAAGCCACAATCCAGCATTTCTTTAGGCTTTGGTATGTTGCAAAAGCAAAAAATAGACGCTTTTTTAAGTGCCGGCAACACTGGTGCCATGCTTGTAGGAGCTATGTATAGCGTAAAAGCCATTGACGGTGTGTTGCGCCCCACGATAGCCTCACCGGTACCCCGATTAGACGGAAAATATAGCCTACTGTTAGATGTTGGTATAAATGCCGACTGCAAGCCGGAAAATCTGTTGCAATTTGCAGAGTTAGGTGCTATCTATGTAAAACATGTAATGGGCTTTGAACGTCCTAAAGTGGCATTATTAAATATAGGCGAAGAAGAAGGTAAAGGCAACATATTAGCCCAAGGCACCTATCCATTGCTTAAAAACATGCCGGACATTGACTTTACGGGCAATATAGAAGGTAGAGATATTTTC
>RGMU01000246.1 GCA_010021705.1 Chitinophagia bacterium
AGTTGTTTAAGAACGATATAGTGTTTGAAGATGCGGCACATACGGCACAAATAGCCGCTTATAACGAAGCAGAAAGAGAGCAGTACAAAGAAAGCCGCATGGCATATTGGGATGCGCAAGGTGTGATAGATGCTGCCGTAATAGAAGGTACAGAGAAGGGATTGCAACAAGGATTGCAACAAGGGCTGCAACAGGGGCTGCAACAGGGGTTGCAACAGGGGTTGCAACAAGGACTGCAACAGGGTATGGAGATTGGAAAAGCGGAAGGATTGCAGGAGGGGGAGAAACAAGCCAAGCTTACTATAGCAAAAAACTGCAAAGCTATGGGCATGGTTATGGCAAATATTATAGCCTTAACGGGCTTGAGTGAAGAGGAAATAGCCAATGTTATGTAGCGTGTAAGAACGGCAAGCTAATTAAACATAAATGCCCATTATTACGCGTATTATAGATATGTCAAGGCTTAAAAAAGCTTTTTATGTTCTTTTATGCTATTAATATAGGCGGTAACATCAGGCGAAGGTTGCCACTTGTGCAGCAATAGCAAAAATACCACTACCACAGCACCGCTTTGCATAGCCACATTGGGTATAACGGTTACAATGCTGCTACCCGGTTCATGGTGCGGTAAAGGAAGCAATAGCCCCGCTGTTAGGGCAATTACACCTGCCGCCATCACCTTAATAGACTGAAATGTAAACGGCTGCAAGTCCATTTTTTTCCACACATAAAGCCATTTTGCAATGTTGAACAAAATTAGCGAAAAGGCTGTGGCAGCCGCAGCACCATACATGCCAAAATGGGGTATCCACATCGTGTTTAAGGCAATGATAAGCACTACCAAAACCACCGACATGTAAAAGTTGAACCGGTAGAATTGGGAAATACTAAGCACTTGCCCATTCATACCGGTAGCCATGTCTATAAAGTTGCCTATGGTAAGAATAATCACTAACCACTTCACTTCGGCATAGCCGGAGGGCATTATGGCTACTACGCTGTCTAAGTTGGCTATAATAAGAATAGCCATAAAGCAGGTGCCTATCAATATATTGATAGAGGAGCGCGTAAAAAGGTCTTTTACTTTAAGCAGGTCGGCATCTTTAATGGCAGCAGCTAATATGGGAAATGTGGCATTATACATAGCCTTATAAGGCATTTGCAATAGCGACACAAAGAACACGGCATTGCCATACACAGCCACCGATGCCATGCCTTTTTTGTGTAGCGTAACCAGCATTAGCGTATCCAAAAAGCCCATTAAGGTAATGCTAATGCTTAGCAAAAAGTGATACCACGTAAAGCGGAAAAGTTCGGCTACTTCTGCCTTCGATACAGATTGAGGACTTAAATTAAAGCTAAAACTTTTAGTGCGGAATGCTATGAAAAGAAAAATACCAGCCGGAATAGCATATGCCAACACTAAGCCGTTGATAAATGCAGAATAGGACAATAACCCTAAGCCGAATAATACGATTAATACCACATTCACCACTCGTAGCACCACTTCTCTAACAAACGAAGACAGTGCCACTAATACCTGCGAAATGAGGTATTGTTCTAACACTACCTGATACATCATCAGCAGCGTAAACACCGGCAACAGCATATAATAACGGCTGATATAAGGAACATCTTGCGGCTGAAACCAGCCTAACACCTGCGTTTTAAATACCCAATATAGTGCCGCACTTATCGCCATTACTATCACCGGTGCTACAAGGCAAAGAGCTATTAAAAAGCCCCTTTGCCCTTTATTGTCGGCATATTTGTGAATATATACCGACATGGTGTTTTGCAAGCCCAACAGCAAAATTTGCGTAGCCACCACCGAACAGTTGGTCAAAGTGCGCACAAAGCCCAATTCCTGCTTAGGAATGTATAATGTAGAAATATAGATAATTAGCGCGCCCAAAAGTGCACCAACAAATATAGTAAGCGTAGTTTTAACCGATTGACGGAAAACAATACCCATAAGCGGGAGCGGTTTTTACCAAATAACTTGCAATAGTACTAAAAATAGGCTCTTATTGCAGCTTAAACGCAGAATTTGTTATAAAGCAATGGTTCAATATTATACACCCGATGACCTTGCAGGCGGTAGCTACGGAAACCCTACTATATTTATGCTAAAAACCTTATCGTAGTTTTAAGTAGGCTTTGCCAATTACCGGCAAAAATTATTGTCTTAGCCTTTCTATTTCCTCTTCGCTAAGGTTTGTTAATTGAACTATCTTTTCAATAGATGTGCCAATGCTTAGTAAATGCCGCGCCATATTTATTTGAAGTTCTTTGGCTATTCTGTCCTTTTCTTCCACTAATTTCCTCTCTTCCTCCAAAGCCTTATCCTTCTGCTCCAACGCCCTATCCTTCTGCTCCAATGCCATTATATTTTGCACTATTATCTTTTCTTTTAGCTCTATGGCTTGTTTTGCTTCCTCAATTTCCTTTTCCTGTTCTTCTATCGTCTTTTCATTCTTTTCTGTTCGCTTTTCATAGTAAGCAAGAGTGCCGTAAATGGCTTCTACGGCTTCCTTCTCTGCCTCATAAGCCACTCTTACCTCCGGCTTCATGGCTACTTTACTTAGTTCATCTATAATGTATTCAACCTCTTCATCCGTAATTTCTTCTTCATACACATATTCCATAAGCTCACTCCTAACCATCTGCTTGTGCGCATTGTGAAATATCGTTAACAGGTCGCCTAATTTTGTTGCCACACGCTTTTCAGGTATGCGCGGTATTTGAAGCACTAAAGCACGATGGGTTAAGCTGCTGAAAAACTCGCTGGAAAACGCTATCGGTTGGTTGGTAAGCCGGTCTATGGTGGCTATTTTGCCGTCTGTAAAGCAAACGGGTATTTCGGGGTCGGTGTAGCCT
>RGMU01000247.1 GCA_010021705.1 Chitinophagia bacterium
GTGCTCAAAAAGAATTTAGCAATTCTTTTGTTCAGCATCAGCCACTTAAAGGCTACGTCATTCAGCGGATTGGCTATTTGCATGGGTGGTATTTTTGGGCAAAGTTAGCTAAAAAATCTATGATAGGTGATTTTGAGCGTATGATAGATTACGTTAATTTAATTGTAACTATTGACCACTATCAAAGATTTCTTAGGGTTTACGGGCTTGGTATTAGATTATATGCTATTTTTATTTTTCCATTCTTGCTTTAGGAGTCCGGCAATCACTAAATCTTCAATAATTCCGTTTCTAACAAGGCTTTGGCGAATGATGCCTTCGGTAGTGAAGCCTAATCTTTGTGCAACTTGGGCACTTTTAGTGTTTTTTATGGTAAAATGGAGTTCTATTTTATTAATATCCATTTGCCGAAACATGAATGTCATAAGCCTGTGCATACATAGCGTTACAATGCCCTTGCCTTCGTATTCTTTGCTAATCCAATAGCCTATTTGCGCCCTTTTGGCTTTTTTGTGCCAATCTTGAATGTTTAGGCTGCCAATTAGCTTATCTTCATACCATATAGCAAGATACATAGATTCTTGCGTGGAAAGGGCATGAAGACTATCTTTGATAAATTTAACAATATGTTGATACGTAGTGGCGTGTGCTATCCAATTTATCCATGGCGTTAAGTGAGCACGGTTTTGCTCAATACATTCAAACAAAAGAGTGGCATCGGTTTCGGTGAAGGTGCGTAATTTAATTTGGTGGTTTACGTCAAGTGTTGTCACGGTATATTAGGATTCTTTTTTTAGTTTCTCCCAAATTTCAGGGAGTCTTTTAAGCCATGCTATTTCTTTCATTTTAGCTTTGGCTTCTAAAACCGGTGAGCCAAAATAGGTTTTGTTGCCGGGTAGGCTTGACGCAACGCCGCTTTGGGCATAAATCACAGTTCCTTTGCCAATGGTAAGGTCTTTGTTTACGCCCACCTGTCCCCAAAGTATTACTTCGTCTTCAATGTGTGCCACACCTGCCACACCTACCTGCCCGGCAATAAGTACATTTTTGTCTATCACGGTATCATGCCCTATGTGCACTTGGTTGTCTAACTTAGTGCCCCTGCCAATAATGGTGTCGGCAGATACGCCGCGGTCTATGGTGCAGCAAGCACCTATTTCTACGTGGTCTTCAATTACCACGCGCCCGCAGCTTAGCATTTTGTCGTATTGCACGGCATTGGTTTTGGTGCGCTTAAAGTAAAAGGCATCAGAACCTATCACGGTATTGGCGTGTATCACCACATTGTTGCCTATCACGCAGTGGTCATATATCACCACATTAGGGTGAATAATGCAGTTGCTGCCAATAGATACATGATGACCCACCACTACACCGGGTTGCAAATGGGTGTTGCTGCCAATGGTTGCGGTGGGGCTTATGGGCGTATAAGCGCGCTGAAAAGGGCGAAAATGAGCGGTTATTTTATTATAAGCAACAAAGGGCTGCGGTGTAACTAAGAGCGTTTTGCCGGGGGGGCATTCCACGGCTTTGTCTATCAAAATAATGGTGGCTGCCGATTGCAGGCATTTTTGATAATATTTTTCAAAATCCACAAAGCAAATATCGCCCGGTACCACACCGTGAATTTCATTGATACCGGTGGCGTGTTGTTGGTCATTACCAACTATCACCGCTCCGGTAAAATTAGCCAACCAAGCCACAGAGACCGGTGCTGCAAATTGCATACTCTACCTTTTTAGCAGGCAAAATTACATGGTTTAGCGTGTTAATTATAGCATTTGCTGGCATTTTAGCGTAATTGTGGTATTTTTAAGGCTTAATGCAGTATTTTTTAGCGGGTGGAGAGCCTACTACCCCACCCCGTGATGCTTTAATAGAAACCATGCGTACCAAAGGTAATGCTATACCGCTATGGCAGTATCACTATGCAAGGTTGCAAAAAAGTGTGCCCTTATTGTGGTACGGTGCTCCATCCCTACCGCCACAAGATGCTTTTTTAGAAAATATTTTGTTGCAAATACCCGAAATAGAGCACGGGCAGCCTTTGCGGGTAAGGTTGCAGATAGATTTTGACGATTATACATTAAGTTGTGCTATAAGTTATTCTACTATTTATACTGAATATCAGGCAGGTTATGATAAAATTGGGCTAAGGGTTTGTATTTATGATGATGCTCCATTAGCAGCTCATTTGCTAAGCAAACTCAAGCGAATACCCCAAGTGGCATATAGCCGTGCAGCCCAATATGCTACTGCGCAGGGGTTAGATGATGCTTTTGTGATTAACAACGCGCATTGCATTACCGAAAGTAGCATTGCCAATGTGTTTTGGGTGGAAGGAGATAAGCTATATACGCCACCGTTGAGTGAGGGGTGTATAGCGGGTGTGTTCCGCTCCTATATGTTGGATAATATAAACGGCATAGAACAGCAACCCCTTACCCTGCAAGCCTTAGAAAATGCAAGTGAAGTATGGCTTAGCAATGCCGTAAGGGGTATAAGGTGGGTGGTAGAATGCGCAGGAAAGCGTTACGGCAATAGGTTATTTGAGACTTATAAAAAATTGAATGCAATAATATTAAACGGCAGTTAAAGTGAATGCCACGCGGACAAAAAGAATAGGCAGAAACGCTGTATAACCTATTCAATATATTAGGTTAAACATTATCTTTGCAAGTTTTGGAGTTTTTGCTCCTTAAATAGCTTTATGCTTTTATTAATAGATGTTTTGTCTATCCATGCTATCACCTTTCTTACAAAATTGGCTTCGTTCTTTAGTGCTATTATTGCTGTGTAGCAGCTATGCGGTTTCCGGCTATGCTTCACATATCTATGGCATGGACTTGTA
>RGMU01000248.1 GCA_010021705.1 Chitinophagia bacterium
CTTTACACCCAAGGACCTCTTATTGACTATAAAGTTAAGGGTAATAAGATAAACTTTATGGGCAAAAAAACCATAGATGGTACAGAGTGCTACAAATTAAAGCTAACCTACCTAACCACCGGCATAGAGGAAATGGTATATATTCAAACGTCCAACTTTTATGCCATTAAGTACGCAACCACAAAGCAGCAGGACTCTACGGCAAACGAGGAAATACTGCAATACAGCAACTTTAAGAAATTAGATGGCGGGCTGGTATTCCCCATGAATATTCAAAGTTCTGCCGGAAATATTGTTATCAACAGCATTGAAATTAATAAAGAAATACCCGAATCTTTGTTTACACCGGCTATCAACAAACCATAACTTATTATGCAGTGCTTAAAATACATTTGTACGCTTTTTCTAATTGTTGGCTTATCAACTCCAAGTGTTGCACAGTTGGTTTGTGTATTAGGTGATTATACTGCCACTCTACCCATGTCAGACAGCGTTATGGTAACTGCCTATAACACTACTTTTCCTGCCTTACCGAGCGGTAGCAATATACGGTGGGATTTATCCTCTATTTTGGATTCCAACGTTGTTTTTGACCGGTATTCAGTGCCTAATGACACTTTTAGGTATGCCGACAGTAGTAGAGTACAGCCGTTTGGGGCTTTGTCGTTCCCGCTAAAGTATAACATATCTGCCATACGTAGCGGTTTTTATGAATGTGGCTTTGATAATAACCGTGTTGCATACAGCTTAGCTTCACGTACCGGAAGCACCACAGACAGCATAATTATTGATAGTGGCAGAACCTATTACAGCGCGCCCAATAAAAAAATACCACTGCCTTTATCCTACACCACGGGCTGGAAATCGGGCTATTCATCAGACCAAAAATTTCACATTACCATACCCTCCTTATCCATAACCAATGCTCCGGGTGCCATTAGGAGTATTTATGCTATTTCGGATACCGTAAGCGGTTGGGGCATGATAAGAATACCCAAAGCAGACGGTGGTGCTTCCGAATGGTGGGACGTGCTGCAAGTAAGACACAAAACCATAAAAACTGACAGTTTTTACCTGAATGGTAGCCCCATGCCTGGTAGCCTATTAACCCTGTTAGGATTAAGGCAGGGCATAACCGATACGTCTTATAGTCAAATGTACTACCGCTGGGGCGAATGGAATCCGCTTGTTAGCATAAAATTTGCCGACAGTGCTTATCGCCAACCTGTGCAGTGTTCTACAGTGGTAAGTAGGCTCATGTTTGCAGCAATAGATGAAGTTAGAAAGCCTGTTTTCTACACCCAAATTTACCCTAATCCCATTGTAGAAAATCAAATTACTATCCTTACCAATGCCCCTGATGGGCTATATACTGCCGCTGCTTATTCATGGGAAGGTAAACAGATACTGCTGGGTAAAATCGCCTTTAAAAGCCATACCACTACCATTCCCTTACCTTTAGATTTACCCGCGGGTAGTTATTATCTTGCCTTGCAAGGCAATAAATTTTCTTTAAACGGCATAAAATTTACCAAAATAAATAATGAATAAGCAAGCCATCATAGACCAAATCATAAAAAAAAAATCGTTCCTCTGTGTAGGCTTAGATACCGACATAACCAAAATTCCGCCACACTTGTTGAAAGAAGAAGACCCCGTTTTTGCCTTTAACAAAGCCATAATAGATGCCACACAGGAGTTTGCCATAGCCTATAAGCTGAATACTGCCTTTTATGAGGCGCAAGGCATAAACGGGTGGATAAGTCTGCAAAAAACTTTAGCCTACATTCCGCCTTCCCTATTTGCCATTGCAGATGCCAAGCGGGGCGACATTGGCAACACATCACACCAATATGCCAAAACTTTTTTTGAAACTTATCCCTTTCATGCCATTACGGTGTCGCCTTATATGGGCATAGACAGTGTGTCTCCGTTTTTGGAATATGAGGGTAAATGGACTATAATATTGGGCTTAACAAGCAATGCCGGCAGCAAAGACTTTCAGTTTCAAACCGTAGGCAAAGACTATTTGTTTGAAAAGGTGATAACTACAGCCGCACAATGGGGAACACCTGAAAATACTATGTTTGTAGCCGGTGCCACGCACAACGAACTTTTGATGCGCGTAAGGGCTTTAGTCCCCGACCATTTTTTACTGATACCGGGCATTGGCACGCAAGGAGGCGATTTAGAAGCCGTATGCAAAGCCACATTTAATAAAGACATTGGCATTATGGTAAATGTATCACGGGCTATTATATATAGCGGTAACGATTACACCTATCAAGAACAGGCATTTTATCTGGCAAAGCAATATTACCGCCAAATGAGTGCCATAATAGGGTAATGTTTCCTGATTAGGGTTGTATTCATTACATTTGTAGTACATATTTGGCAGTGTTTGACAATCAGCATTCTATATTAGATACATCTTTAGAATTTCTTAAAGGCATAGGCTCTATAAGGGCGGCATTGCTTCGCACCGAATTGCAGCTTACCAACTATGAATCACTGCTACATTACTACCCATACCGCTATGATAACCGTAGCCAAATATTACCCATAAACGCCATTAATCACCAAACCGATACCGCTTCCATTGCCGGCACTTTAGCCAACTTTAGGTTAGAGGGTGAAGGTGCTAAACGTAGATTAGTAGCCACCTTATATGACGAAACAGGGCGCATAGAATTGGTGTGGTTTCAGGCTATTGCTTGGACAAAAAACAACCTTAAAGAGGGCGAAAAATATTTAGTATATGGCAAAGTGAACTTTTTTAACGGTATTTTTAATATTGCCCACCCCGAAGTAGAGTTGCTAAAAAGTGCGTCTTCTATGGCGGGCTTGCAAC
>RGMU01000249.1 GCA_010021705.1 Chitinophagia bacterium
ATCATAACTATAGTAATTAGATGTTATATCCAGTTGATTTGTTTGTTCTATTCCATTTATATCTAAAACAAATTGTGAATCTTGTAAAAATGGTCCTACTTGATTTGTTGCTATTCCATATGTTGTAGAAAATATATTTGTATCCGATGAATACCAATTAATACCATTATATGAATATTGTAATTGAACAGAACCTGTACCTCCCGCAATAAATATTATACCATTCCATGCGATACTAAAACATGTTGTAAAACTCGTCGTAATTGATGTCCATGTTAAACCATTAGATGAATATAACATAACAGAACCACCAATTCCACCAGCAACCCACAAAGTACCACCCCATACAATTCCATAACCTGCTGTAGTAAATAATGTAATTCCTAAACCAGTCCATTGTGTTCCATTTGATGAATATGCAATCGTATTAGTACCGCTTCCAACTGCTACAAATTGAATACCATTAAATGCAATATCATTAGCAGAAGATGAAAATATTGTTACTCCTAAACCTGTCCATGTTATTGAATTTGAACTAAATGCTATTGTATTTGTTCCACTTCCTACGGCATACCAATTAATTCCGTTCCAACATACATGATTTCCAGCAGTTGAAAACACTGTCACTCCTAATCCAAACCATGAAAACCCATCAATACTATATGCAATAGTATTAGTTCCAGAACCAACAGCAACATATCTTGAACCATTCCATGACACACCATTACCGGATGTAGTAAAAATAGTTGAACCAATACCTGTCCAATTAATGCAACAATATGAATAAGCAATAGTATTGGTACCACTTCCAACTGCTATAAGTTTAACACCATTCCATACAGCACCATTAGATTGTGTTGAGAAAATAGAACTACCTAAACCAGTCCAGTTAATTCCATTTAATGAATAAGCAATTGTATTTATTCCTGCACCAAAAGATAAATTAGGATGTATTATATTTATTCTAGCAGTTTTTAAATTATTGGAATAAAGAAACATACCAGAACTTGTAAATATAGTATTCCCTGTAATTCCAGTCCATGTTAGTCCATCAGGTGAATACGCTATATTATTAGTTGGATCTGAACCAGTGACTAACCATAAATTTCCAGTCCATACGACACTATTTCCAATTGAAATAATTGTATTACTTAAACCAGTCCAAGATGTTCCATCTGAAGAATAAGCTATGGATATAAAACCTTGTCCTACAACTATATATCTATTTCCATTATATGCTATTTCGTAAATATTTGTAAATGATGAAATCAAATTTGATGTCCATGTAGTACCATTAAAAGAATAAGGTATATTAGTTCCACCAGTTGCAATCCATTTCTTATTATCGTAAATAACTGATGTTCCTGATGATATTGTTCCAGTTCCTAATCCAACCCATTGTGTACCATTTACAGAATAAGCAATTCCATTTGTTCCAGAACCGACGGCAATAAACAATACTCCATTATAAGCAATACTATTAGCAGATGTAGAAAATATAGTTGTACCATTACCTATCCATGTTAAACCATCAGTTGAATATGCGATAGTATTAGTACCTTGACCAACGGCAACGTATATACTACCGTTCCAAGATGCCATATATCCAGCAGTAGAAAATATAGAACTGCTATTTGTCACACCAGTCCATGTAATTCCATTATTGCTATAAGCGATTGTTGAACCACCAGAACCAAATGCTAACCATATTATTCCATTATAATAAACACCGTTTCCAATTGTCGTAAATATTGTTGAACCTAAACCAGTCCATGATATTCCGTTAGATGAATAAACAATTGTATTAGTACCAGAACCAACACCGACAATTAAATTATTTGGAAAACTTATTGTATTTCTTCTTCTATTATTCCATTCTAATGAATAAACACTTGTCAAGAAAACAGAACTTCCTAATCCAGTCCATGTTAATGTATCATTAGATGACCATAACGTATTAGTCGTATCTTTACCACCGACAATCCAAAAATTTCCGTTCCAATTTACCGCAAATCCTTCGTTACTAAACATAGTTAAACCTAATCCTGTCCAGTTTATTCCGTTCGAAGAATATAAAACATTATTTGTTGTATCTTTTCCAACTGCTAACCAATAATTTCCATTCCATTCTACACCGTTTCCATTTGTATTAAATAAAGTTAGTCCTAATCCTGTCCATGTTATTCCAGTTGAAGAATAAGCAATAGTATTTGTTCCTGAACCAACAGAAACATATATATTTCCATTCCATCTTACGTTATTTCCTTGTGTAGAAAATATTGTTGTTCCAATACCTGTCCATTGTGTACCATTTGATGAATAAGCAATTGTATTAGTTCCAGAACCAACAGCAACAAAATTATTTCCATTATATACAATATTATTTCCTTGTGTTGAAAATATCGTTGATGCAAGTCCAATCCAATTTATAGCATCTTTTGAATAAGCAATAGTATTTGAAGTTCCTGAACCAACAATAACCCAAAGAGATAAAATATCCGACCAAGATATACCATTACCAGAAGTGGAAAATATAGTGGAACCAAGCCCAGTCCAATTAAACCCATTTAATGAATTAGCAATCGTATTTGATGTTCCTAAACCAACAGCAACCCAATATATTCCATTCCATTTTACATCTAAACCTTTTGAAGAAAATATTGTAGTACCTAAACCAATCCAAGTACTTGCATCAGTCGAAAAACCGATAGTATTTGTTCCTTCTCCAACTGTTATACATAAAGGATTTATATTTGGTCCGAAAGAAAATGTTTGTGTTGAAGATATTATATTATTTATTTTAGAAACAATATTTGATGCTCTTACAACGACAGGTTTTTGATAACTTAT
>RGMU01000250.1 GCA_010021705.1 Chitinophagia bacterium
TTAATCCCGCCACTGCCGAAGTGTATAGTCAAATTCCGCAAAGCACTGCTCAAGATGTTGAACTTGCCGTGGCAGCAGCGCAAAACGCATTTCCGGCATGGAGCAACACACCCTTAGAAGCCCGCTTTAAGCTATTAAACACCATTGCCGACCTGATAGACAAAAACAAAGACGCACTTGCCCTTGCCGAAACCACCGACAACGGCAAGCCCATTATGCTTAGCCAGCGGGTGGATATTCCGCGTGCTTCATCTAACTTTCGCTTTTTTGCCACCGCACTAATGCACTATGGCAGCGAAAGCCATGCAATGGAAAATTTTGGCATCAACTACACCCTGCGCAAGCCCATTGGCACGGTGGGTTGTATATCGCCCTGGAACCTGCCGCTCTATTTGTTTACATGGAAAATAGCCCCTGCCCTTGCTGCGGGCAACTGTGTGGTGGCTAAGCCAAGTGAAGTTACGCCCATGACTGCCTACTTGCTTAGCGAACTGTGCATAGAAGCCGGCTTGCCGCCCGGCGTGCTGAACATTGTGCACGGTACTGGGGGCGAAGCAGGCACTGCCATAGTGGAACATCCGTTAATCAAAGCCATATCGTTTACCGGTAGTACGCGTGCCGGCAAGCAAATAGCAAGCATTGCGGCACCACAGTTCAAAAAACTATCGTTAGAATTAGGCGGAAAAAACCCTAACATCATATTTGCAGACGCTAATTGGGATAAAATGCTAAGTACGACCATCCAAAGTAGCTTTAGCAATCAAGGGCAAATATGCCTTTGCGGTAGCCGGATATTGGTAGAGCACAGTATTTATGAAAAATTTAAGCATGAATTTGTTGCCCGTACCGAAGCCCTTATTCCCAACGACCCACTACTGCCGTTTACCAAGCAAGGCGCGATAGTTAGCCAAGCGCATTTTGAAAAAGTAATGAACTGCATAGCCCTTGCCAAGAAGGAAGGAGGGCAAATACTTGCCGGAGGCACACCCATAACCGTGCCGGGACGCTGCGAAAAAGGCTACTTTATAGCCCCTACCGTGATAGAAGGCTTAGGACCGGATACAGCTACGAACATGGAAGAAATTTTTGGACCCGTGGTAACCCTACAACCCTTTACCACCGAAGAAGAAGCCCTTGCCCTTGCCAACCACAGCCACTATGGCTTATCTGCCACCATACACACCCAAAACCTGAGCCGTGCACACCGCATGGCAGCGCAGCTGCAAAGCGGCATAGTGTGGGTAAACTGCTGGCTGAAGCGCGACCTCCGCACCCCATTTGGCGGTGTAAAAAACAGTGGCATAGGGCGCGAAGGCGGCTGGGAAGCCATGCGCTTTTTCACCGAACCGCAAAATGTGTGTGTGGAGGTGTAGGTTTTGTCTGAACCGGTATTTTTGCGAAGTTGTCTGAGTCAGGATACCCAAGATTAATGGTGAATGCCTCTGTGGTTGTCTGAACTGTGATACTTTCTATATGCTTTTGCGCTAAGCAGGAAGTATAGTAGTGCCGTCTATGTATAAAGTAGCAGAAGAAATATCAATATCTTCGTTCCAATATACAAACGCAGGCATAGCCTTTGCTTGCATAAACAAATCTTTATCTTTGAGGGGCTGAAATGCCGGGTAATGCAAGTAAGGCTTCATATCCACTTCTTTGAACTCTCCGTTATCAAACTGCAAGTGCAAAATATAGGACGGCAAGGTGGTTATTTTTACAATTGAAGGTAGCATAACGGTTATTGAAGGGGTGAAATTTTTTGAATATTTTGCCCGGTTACAGCTAATTGCCAGTTAGCTAATAAGTCATCTTTACGCATTTCAATCCAAGCAAGTACTAATTTTTCTTTATTACCGGGTAATTTGCCTTCTAATTTTATGCCGTCAGGTATAGAATAAATAGCCGATGTTTCTCCATAATGAACATGAATATGAGGTAACTTATGCTGTCTATCGTCCAAATAGAACATATACACTATTAATCCTTGAAATAATGAAATAACCGGCATGATAGTTAATTTAGAATGGCAAAGATACTAATAATTACCGTCTGAACTGTTTTTACCGGAGCGTAATTTTTGCGAAGGGTGTGATAAGCCTATTATCTAAGTTTACGCAATGCCCCCCAGTAAAACATTAACCACACCGGGCTTAACTGGTGCGGTTTTTTGTTTGGGTGGGTATGACCTTATGAGAATATTTATTCTAAGCTCAAAATAACCCACCTAATTATTTAGCCTCAGCCCTAACACTATATTCAATCTGTCCTCCTAAACGGCTTACTTCATCAAAAGTGACCTCTAATTCTTTGCTTTCAGTAGGTTCTAATGTAACTATTTTCGTTCTAGTATATGTGTTACCATCTTGCATCATATCAAAATAAACAACAACATCGCCACTACCACCTCTATTTTCAACTATGGCATAAACTGTTACCCTTAATTTTATGTCCGAATGTGAGCGATCCGATCTTCTTGAAATAACCACTGGCTGAGGTCTATTTACTTCAACTTTGAAGTCGGGTACAGAACGAAGATTGCTAACAATAAAACTAGCAATCATTAGCATAACTATAATAACGACTACTATCACAAAACCATAAGCGCTTTTCTTTTTCGGAGGAGTTGTTCTTTCTTTTGGTATTGGAGGTGAATATGTAGTGGGTTGTTTTATATATGGTGGTGGTATTTTAGGCGGAATCCTCTTTCTAATCTCTTCTATTTCTCCGGCAGTTGTCCAATTCGCATTCCATCATACCATATTGGTGTATCGCTATTGATATTGTTTAACAATAAATCTTCAACGCTAAATGGTCCCTTTTGTGAGGCACCATCATGAATATAGTATTTTTTT
>RGMU01000026.1 GCA_010021705.1 Chitinophagia bacterium
CGTAATAAAATAAAATCATTTTTAGATATGAAGTCAAAATTATTTTACCTCATTCTGCTGACCTTTTGGGCATCACTGTCTTATGGTCAAATCACCATATCACGGGACTCTTTTGCCTGTGGTGTGGACAGCGTTGTGCTACATGCCTCCATAACCGGGAGTACGCCAACTTCTGCCGGTATTACTGCCGATGACGGTTATTCTGGAGTGATTGGCATAGGTTTTACATTTATTTACTATGGCGGTTCATATTCCAACTGTATTATTGGTTCAAATGGGGTAGTTAACTTTAACACCTCATCAGCAGGTGCGTATTGCCCATGGCCTATTAGTGCGGCACTTGCCGGTAATTCAAGTGTATATAACTGTATATGCGGTCCATGGTGCGATATTTATATTCCTGCCGGAGGGTCTATAGTATATGCAACCGTAGGCACTTCGCCATATCGCAAATTTACGGTGTCTTGGTGTGCCACTCGCATGTACTCTTGCACTACGCAATGGACCACGTCTCAAATCATTCTTTATGAAACTACCAACTTAGTAGAAGTGCACTGCGGTCATAAAACAATTTGTAGCTGGAATGGAGGAAGGGCAATTATTGGCGTACAAAATTCATCAGGTTCGGCTTCAACCGCAGCCCCTTCTCGCGACTGGACACCTTCATGGAGTGCAACTAATGAAGCATGGCGTTTTACACCGTCTTCTACGTCATCTTCTGCTACATACAGCGTAGCTTCTATATCTTATGCCCCCATACCTTATGCGTCTTCTGCCATCTATTGGTATGATAGTGCTACTATGAGGTATTTGGGCACAGGAGCTACATGGAGAGATACTGCTACCGTACCGCGTACTTACGCAGCTGCTGCATTAGGCTGTGGTGATACTACTTTTGCTTATATTCGTGTTGATAACAGTGCCACTGCCGGTGGCGGGGGCAGGGGTTTACATATCACCTCTTACAGCACCACGCGCCCATCTGTTTGCGGTATATGCGATGGAACTGTATCCTTAGTAGGCATTACGCCCCATGAAATAGATACTATATTCTATTCTTTTAATGGCGTTAGACAGCCGTTGCGCATTGACTCTGCAATGGCAGACAGTACCATTACCATAAGAGGGCTTTGCGCCGGAAGGTATGATTATTTCTATGTTAAAGTAGGGCATTGCCCGTCTAACGCTGTTGGACCATTTAATATTAACAATCCTCCGTTTGCAGTTAGTTCAATTACGCATACTAATCCAAGCGTTTGCGGTGCTAATGATGCCTCGTTTACTTTATTTGGTTTAGTAGCCGGCTATACTGATACCGTTTATTATAGAAAAAATGGTGTTCCTCAAACACCTGTTATTGCCACCGTTACCTCCGGGGGCACAATAACTATTACGGGGCTTGGTGCTGGTGCATATACCAACATTGTGGTTAAAATGAATGACTGCACCACTTCACCGGTAGCTGTTACCATTACCGACCCTCCCTTCGGCATATCAGGCTTATCATTTAATGACGCTTCATGCTCTGCTTGCGATGGTGTGATAACGCTTAGGGGCTTGACTCCCGGTCAGCGTATTACCATAAACATGCGGTTTGGCGGTGTGCCTATGCCTCCCTATACCACTACATCGTCTGCAAGTGGTACTATAGTGCTTACCAACTTGTGCCCCGGTGTATATACGAATATCATAGCCACTTTAAACACATGTAACTCTTCTCCTGTGGGACCTGTAACCATTTCTCCACCACCATTGATACCTATAGCACACGTAGCGCATACACAACCTACAGAGTGTGGTGCATGTGATGGTACTATTACGATTAAGGGTACGCCTCCAGGTGTGATAGACACAGTGTTTTATACCAAAAATGGTATTCCTCAAACGCCAATTATTACTTCCTCGGCTCCGGATAGCGTGTTAGTGTTGTATAACTTATGTGAGGGCGATTACAACAACTTCTTCATTAAATCAGGACCTTGCCCAACCACCACTTTGCGCACCTCTATCCGTTTAACCGACCCAAGAATGTACCCCGGCTTTAGCCAAGTTACACGCTTAGGCTGTAAGGCTGATACCGTAATATTTACTAACAGTTCTCGCGCTGTTGGCAGGTTGTGGTATCTATGGTACTTTGGTGATGGTCGTACTGATACAAGTACTAATCCCGTACATATATACACGGCTCAAAACAACTATCATGTAACGCTCATCATCACAAACCACCACTGTATAGACAGTGCTACTACAGACTTAAACTTAGTACACCCCATCAAAGCCATATTCAACCCATTAGATACGCTTATTTGTCAAGGTAGTTCTGTTAAGTTCAGAAACTCAAGCATTGGTTCATTACTTAGCTATAAGTGGGACTTAGGAGACGGCAGTGCACCAACAACAACGGTTAATCCTACGCATATCTACAGCAATACCGGTAAATATAAAGTACAGCTAATAGCTACCAATGGTATCCCATGCGATGATACGGCTACTACTTATGTACAAGTGGACTCTTCTACGCAAATGTCAATTCATATCACAGATACTGTAATATGTAAAGGCACTTATATTACTCTCTCAAGCAAATATACTAACATAGGCTTTTTGCATAATGTTTGGGACTTGGGTAATGGCGATAGTGTTATAGATGTTAATCCTTATACTTATGGATATTTTGTTCCAGGATTATATAACGTTAGCAATACGGCAAGATACAGAGTCTGTCCTCCGGTTACCGTAACTCGCAAGGTGAATGTGATAGATGCACCGGACTTAGATTTAGGACCTGACAAAACAATATGCCCCGGTAACGAAGTTATTGCCCTAAGCGATACCAAAAATGCAACTACTCCGGGTGCTCATTGGCGTTGGAATACAGGCACAACAGCATCAAGCATACAAGTAACAGCACCGGGTACTTACTATGCTACTGTAGAAATTAACAACTGTACGGCAACGGACAGTGTGCACATTCGCCAAGATTGCTATATGACCTTGCCTAACATTTTCTCGCCAAACCATGACGGAGTAAATGACTATCTATATCCTCGTTCTTTAATTTCTAAAGGCTTAGTGAAATTCAGCATGAGAATATTCAACCGCTGGGGTCAGTTAATATTTGAAACTACAAATATTGACGGTAAAGGCTGGGATGGCAGATTTAATGGTGAATTACAGCCTCAAGGGGTCTATATGTATGTGATTGAAGGAACTTTCAGAGACGGCACAACGGAACATCATAATGGAAATGTAACATTAGTAAGATAATATTAGTTTTCGTTAATTTTATTCAAAACTGCCGCAAGTTGCTTGTGGCAGTTTTTTTTTACACTCACCCCTATTTTTATACATCAATTTTACAATAAACTTACAATGAAGAAGGTATTTCATATATACAAAAGCTCTTATACCGGCTTGTCGGCATCCACTTGGTGGCTTGCCTTAGTAATGCTTATTAATCGGGCAGGAACTATGGTAGTTCCTTTTTTAACTTTATATCTTACAACTGCCCGCCATGCTACCCTTAGCCAAGCCGGTGTTGTAATGGCTTGCTTTGGCATTGGTGCGGTTACCGGAGCCTTAATTGGGGGTAAAATTACCGACTTATTGGGGTTCTATATCGTGCAGATTACTTCTCTATTAGGGGGAGGCATAATGTTTTTTGTGGTGGGTATGGCTACTGACTATTACGTGATATGCGGTAGTGTATTTCTGTTAGCGGTGATTAACGAGGCATTTCGCCCTGCCAACTCGGCAGCCATTGCACAATACAGCAAGCCCGAAAACCGCACTCGTTCTTATTCGCTTAACCGGCTGTCTGTCAACTTGGGCTGGGCTATGGGAGGTGCTTTTGGAGGTTTAATAGCCCAATACAATTATCAATGGCTGTTTTGGATAGACGGTAGCACCAACATTGCAGCGTCTATATTATTAATGGGAGTGTTGTCTCCTATGAGGAACACCCATACTCCTGCAAGTAATAAGGTAAAGGCGTTACCCAAACAGGTAGCAAGCCCATATTCTGATAAGATATACGTCTATTTTTTGGTATTAACGCTTATTTTTTCTTCTGTATTTTTCCAATTTTTTACCACTGTACCCGTTTATTTCAAAACCGTATTGCATCTTTCACCTGCATTTATAGGCATTGTAATGGCAATGAATGGTATTATTATCGCCTTTTTTGAAATGCCTTTGGTTCATTTTATGGAAAAGCGGTATCCGCCTTTTATCGCCATTGTGATTGGGATATTGTTCATTAGCCTGACCTTTGGTATGTATCTTTGGCAGCCCGGAGAGGGTAGTGTGGCTGTGGTTTCGTTTATCTTACTTACCATAGGTGAAATGCTGTCTATGCCGTTTATGAATACATTTATGATGAGCCGCACCGTGCCTGAAAATAGAGGGCAGTATGCGGGTTTATATTCTGTAGCATGGTCTTGTGCGCAAATTTTTGGACCCTTTAGCGGAACGCGCCTTGCCGATTATGCAGGGTTTAAGCCTCTATGGTGGTGCATAATAGCAGCAACTTTAATAAATGCCATTGGCTTTGCATGGATAGGAGTGCTTAGCAAAAAAGCAGATGTTCTTCAATCTGCTACATTGCCTGAAACAGAAGCCATTGCAAGTTAATGAGTTGCTAAACCTCTTTAGTCGTTATATATGGTATAGCCTGCGGGAATATTGATATTAATTTCAGATACGTTATTAATATCAATATTTTTAAGGTAGTAGTCTATATAGTAGGTTTGGGAGGCTTTGCGGGTGCGGCTCTCTATGTGTGTAGGTAAATTAATGCTGTCTATCTTAATGTAATCTGAATATATAAATGTAGGGTGAAGGGTGGTATCACCTGGATATTCAATGGTATTGCGTAGCAGGGTAGTGTCTTTAGCAGATAGGGCAATATGTTGCAGGTACGTACTATTTTGCAGGGATAGTAGTAGGGTGTTGGCAAGAGTACTCATTTGAGTAAGACTGTCGTTGCTTAGTAACTTACCAAACAAGGCATTTTCTAAGGCAGAGAAGCTAATTTTTACGGGCAGTATTTTGTCTATACTTGCTGTGGGTACACGGTGCACTTCTTTGTGCAAATAATCAATCAGCACCAAAGAGTCCGGGGTGATGTAGAGTTTAGCAGCCTGCACCACTGCGCTAAACGCATAGATATTAATTAATAGCTTTTGGTGGGTTATTAGCTTTACTACTGCGGTTAGGTCTTGGCTTTCATTAGGAATTTCAAAGTGTATTTTGGCTTTGGCAGATAGCGAGGTATAGGGAATGGAGGCAAGTAGGGTTAGTGGAAGGCTTGCTTTTGGTGTATCGGCTATGGTTAGTGGTGTATCTACCTTTTTTACGGTATCGGTAGTAATCACCACATTTGAGTTATCGTCATTAATTTTAACGGCTATCGTATCTATTGCAGCAGTATCTGCTAATGCTGTGTTCTTTTTTTTGTGCTTTAAAAAGGGTATTTTTTCGTATAAGGTACATGATGAACAGTAAAACATAATTCCCCCCAATGCAAGCAGCCGCAAAGCTTTATTCATATAATTTTTGGTCGCTTATTTTTTTGAGAAGCATAGGAGTGTTGTAGCCTTTTTCTTTGGCTTTTTTCCAATTTTCCAATGCTTTAGGTTTATCGTTAAGTTTATAATATACATCGCCTAACAAGGCATACATTTGTCCGGCATTGCGCCCACCGCCGTCTTCTTCGTCTTCTATGGTTTTCTTTAAGGTGTTTTCAGCGGCTTTCAAGTCTTCTTTGAAATAATAGGCTGTGGCTTTGTAGTATTTCACGGTAGTGTTGATAGGATATAACCTTTCTGCCAAAAGCGCGTAGGTTAAAAGCGAATCTGCATATTGTTTGGTGGCATATACTTTAAGTAAACGCTCATATAAGTTAAATGTTTTGACTTTTAGCGTAAGAGCAAATTTTAGGTCTTCGGCAGCCAAAGCGGTTTCATTTAATGTGGTGTATAAGGTGGCACGGCTTAGGCGATAGGGTAGTGTGGCGGGGGAGGCATCAAGCCATGTATTTAGCAACGGTAAAGCCTCTTGCCTTAGCAGAACTGTAGGCATAGCGGCAATATATTCACTAAAGAAAGTAATTTTAGCATCAGGGTCTCCACCGGCAGGAGAAAGGGCACGGCGCATCATTTTATGATAGGTGGACGTATCCTTTTTTTGTAAGGCTTTATAGGCAAGTAGCAGCGTATCGTAGCAGGGTTTTCCGATGGTACTTTGGAGCTTTAGGGCTGCTACTTGCTGTGAATCGGTCATGCGAATTTCACTTCTGTTCATTTGCGCCACCATTTGCATGTAGCGTGTGTTTTGAGGGTCGCTTTGGAGCAGTTGTTCTAAGTATTTTAATAATTTGTTCTTATCCCCTGATTGTGATAAAATTTCCACTTTTCGTGATACAAGTACGTCATCATTATTGTTTTCTAACAAGGCTTTATCTATATAAAGTAAAGCCTTGTTATAGTTGCCTGCCCGTTGAAAATAGTCAGATGCGATGTCATAATACTCGCCATCACCTTTGGTTTTAGAGAGCATTATATCCATAATTTGCGCGGCAAGGGCAAAATTACCCTCGCGGGCTAAGAGGGCTGCATACAGCGAAGCGTACCATTTATTGTTGGTGTCAGTTTGCAGGGCTTTGCGAATGTGATACAGGGCAAGTTCGGTTTTATTATCGCCATCGTTAATTTTGGCTAATTCGTAATAAACTGCGCCTTCTGTGGTATCAATTAGCAGAAACTGTTGCAAAAGATGCGTACACTTTTTATTATCTCCGTGCATTTTGGCACTAAGAGCATCAAAAAAGATAGCATTCTTTTTAACAAAATTGTTGTGAGGCACTTCAAATGAATCTGCCTTTGGCATTTGGGCGTTTAATAGCGAGCTATAAAGCAGCAAACTAAACAGCCATAAGGCTAATTTCCATTGTGCTACAGCGTGGAATAGTCGCCAATACTGCATTCTTTAGGAATTTCTACGAAAGATACACTTTTACCCAGCATAGAATTGTTAAGGTTCGCATTTTTAACAGTAGTTTCATTCCCAATAATAGAGTTAACTATACGTGAGTCGTATATTTTAGCTCCTTTTCCTATTGATACATGCGGTCCTACTACAGAATTGTGCAATTCTGCATCTTCTGCTATGTAGCAAGGCTCAATAATGGTAGAATTAACGCATTTTGATTGCGGAGAAATCAACTGTTCGCTATTGCGCTTTAGTTCCAATATGCGTTGATTGGTGAACACGGTAGCGTCTTTGTTTCCGCAGTCCAACCATTCGTTTACTTGGTCGGTATAAAATTTAACACCATTTTGTAGCATATTATCCATAGCATCGGTGAGTTGGTATTCGCCCTTCAGCTTAATATTAAGGTCTATTAAGCGTTGCAGTTCTGCTTTTAAGCGAACCCCATCTTTAAAGTAATATACGCCAATAATGGCAAGGTCAGACACAAAGTCTTTGGGTTTTTCCACAAAGGCTTCAATTTCGTTGTTTTCGTTGTGTTTCACCACACCAAATGCTGAAGGGTCGTCCACCTTTTGCGTCCATACAATAGCATCTTTGGTGTTGTCTATGCTAAAGCGGGCATCAAAAAGAGTATCTGCAAAGGCAACAAACACATTGCCAGTTAGCACCTCCGAAGCGCATAATATGGCATGGGCAGTACCTAATGCCTCGTGCTGGTAGCATATTAGCGGCGTGGCACCTAAAGACGTGGCTACTTGGCACAAGTGGTTTTCCACTTCTTTGCCAAAGGCAGGTGAAATAATAAAGGCTATTGTGCCCACTGCTTGGTTGCTTGTAGCCATTATGTCTTCTACCAGACGCTGCACAATGGGCTTGCCCACCACTGGAATTAGGGGTTTTGCGGTAGTTAGAGTGTGTGGGCGCATACGCTTACCCATGCCTGCCATTGGTATTATGATGTTCATATAAGGAATTGTGTGTATAAATAAAAGTAAAAAATAATGTTTAAGAAATACCGGTATGTCCAAACCCTGCTTGCTGCCTTTCTGTGGTGGCAAGTTCTGATACAGGCTCCCATGTAAGGCGCGCAACGGGTGCGACTACCAACTGGGCTATCCTGTCTCCGTTGTTAATGGTTTGAGTTTGCGTGGAAAGGTTAATGATAGGAATTTTCAGTTCACCGCGGTAGTCGCTGTCTATGGTGCCGGGGGTGTTTACAAGGGTTATTCCCTGCTTTAGGGCTATACCACTGCGGGGGCGCACCTGCCCTTCATAGCCTTGTGGTATGGCTATAAAGATACCGGTAGGTATTAACAACCGCTCAAACGGTTGCAATATAACTGCTTCGCTAAGCCATGCCCTTAAATCTAATCCCGATGCGCCAGCACTGTGGTATTCCGGCAGTGGGTGCGGGGAATGGTTTACTATCGGTATTTTAAGCATAAAAACAGCGCAAAGGTAAAAAGATTAGCCAAAAAATGGAATATGCTTTTCACTTTATGCGCCCCGCTCATCGTTAGCTTGTTTAACGGCTAATGCCATTTCTTTTATCAGGCTACTGTCTTTCTCTATGGCATTGCCCGCTACTATCAGGTTGGCACCCGCCATTGCATTTTCATACATTTTTTCAGGGGTATGTATGCCTCCGCCTACAATAAGCGGAATGTTTATATTTTGGCTAACGGCTTTAATCATGGGTAAAGAAACCGGTTGCGCAGCTCCGCTTCCGGCATCCATATATATAATGTGTTTACCTTGCAGTTCTGCTGCCCATGCGGTGCAGACTGCAATTTCAGGCTTATGAGCCGGAATGGGCAGGGAATGGCTAATATAAGACACGGTAGTAGATATACCCCCATCAATCAGCATATAGCCGGTGGAAATTACTTCCAACCCGCTTGCCTTTACTGCCGGTGCAGATATTACGTGTTGCCCAATCAGCAGGTCGGCATTGCGGCTTGAAATCAGGCTAAGATAAAGCAAGCCATCAGCTAAAGGCGTAACTTGAGAAGGGCTGCCAGGGAACAACAATATAGGAGCGTTGCACGCGGCTCTAAAAGCCCTTATGCAGGCTTCCATTTGGTGTACCATAAGCAAGCTACCGCCTATAAACAGATAGTCAACGCCATGTTGGCGGCATAGCTCGGCAAGCTCTGTCATGCCGTGTACCGTTATTTTATCAGGGTCGGCTAACACCACAAATGCCGTCTTATTGGTGGCTTTGAGGTGGCTGAATTGTTGATATAAGTGCTGTTTTTTCAATGGGCATACTTTAAAGTGCAAAGGTAACACCCAATAAGTTAAAATAATTTAATTTTTTATTAATAACAATGCCATTCAGCTTATTCATGCAATAGTTGGCTGCCTTTAAATTATGTGCTATCTTTGATATTTTTTACTATGGAAGAGAGCAAACGACAAAAGCAGGTGGCGCAGCTTATTGCAAGCGAATTAAGCACTGTGTTTATGCGTGAACAGATAAACATTATTGAAGGTGGCATGGTGTCTATCAGCAAAGTGCAGATTACACCTGACTTATTAGAGGCGCGGATTTACCTTAGCTTTTATAATATTCAAGATAATGTTGCGTTGTTGAAATATATTGTTAGCCGCACCGGCGAGTGGCGTAATGCCATTGGGCAACAGTTGCGGTTTCAGCTAAGGCGCATCCCCACATTGTATTTCTACATAGATGATACAATAGACCATCTATTTAAGATGGATGCCCTTTTTAAGCAAATTGAAAACGAAAGAAAGCAATTTGAACAAACGGACAACACCCCCTCATCTTAGCCATACATGACCCTTTTGCCTGCGTGGCTGATTGCCATGCGCTATTTTCGCCATACCCAATATACCAATGCCGTAAACCTGCTATCGCGCATTGCTATAGTTGCCATTGCGGTGGGTACGGCGGCTATGTTTATTATATTTTCTGTTTTTAACGGGTTTGACGTATTAGTCAAAAAAATATATTCCTCTTTCAATCCTGAAATTAGAATCGCAGCCGCTTCCGGCAAGTTTTTTGCTGTGGATTCAGCTATGGTTAACCGTGTTAAGGCAATACCCGGCATTGCAGCATTAAGCATTTCTATTGAAGATAATGTGCTGTTGGCAGATAACAATAGCTTAGAAAACGGCAAAAACAGCCGTCAAAAAATAGCCGTTTTAAAAGGTATTGACAGTAGTTACTTTAACGTAAACCCCATCACCGACTCCATTGAGGGTGAAAAGAACGTGGGCACGCGGGGTGGCGTACCCACTGCCATTGTTGGCAAGCAAATAGCCTATTTTTTGGCTACAGATTACAAGAATAATTTTAGCTTTATCAGCTGCTATTACATTAATCCTAATGTTTCACCTGATGCGCTTCATGCTACTGACGCGTTTAACGTTTTACAAGTACATCCCGCAGGTTTGTTTGAAATAGGGGGCGAACCTGACGATAAATACATTTTAGCTCCCCTGTCCGCAGTGCAATCGCTATTAGGGCAGCAAGGCAAGTGTAGCTACATGGAAATTAGCTTAGTAGCAGGGGCAGATGCAGCTTCCATTGCAGCGCAAATAAGCCATATTATAGGTAACAAATATACAGTAGAAACGCGCTTGCAGCAAAATAAGACTATCTATACCATGCTAAATGGCGAAAAGTGGGCAATGTATTTAATACTGTCGTTTGTGCTACTAATAGCATCCTTTACCATGATAGGGGCACTAACCATGCTGGTGTTGGAGAAAAAGCGGGACATTACCATATTGCAAGCTATGGGTGCCACACAGCGTACTATTGCCCTTATTTTTTTGATGGAGGGAATGCTGTGGGCTGTTGCGGGAGCAGTGCTGGGGCTGTTGTTAGGGGCGTGCATTGCCGGGGCGCAGCAATATTGGGGCATTATAAAGCTCGGAGGCTCGTTTGTGGTAGAAAGTTACCCCGTTAAAATGCTGTTTACCGATGCTCTTTTAATAGCCGTTACCATGCTTGCATTAGGCATTTTAGCTTCGGCTTATCCGGCATATAGTGTGGCAAAAAGCCGTAAATCATAAAAAAAAGTGCACTCCGGGAATGAGTGCACTTCGTTAATTTTTCCGGTGGTGTGAGCCGGGATCGAACCGGCGACACAAGGATTTTCAGTCCTTTGCTCTACCTACTGAGCTACCGCACCATACCTCCCAAATAGTTTGGGAGCGCAAAGATAATACAAATATTCGTATTACCAAAATTTATCCCACTAATTTTTCACCAACTGCACCACTTTCACGCCTGTTGTGCCATACACTTTTACAAAGTAAATGCCTCCCGGTGGGGCTGCAATGCTTATCGGCTGTTCTTCGGTGGTAGCTTGAGTGCTGTAAGGTTCGCTATTAATTCCTTCATCTTATCTTTTAAATTCCCCAAATATGTCATAGTCATAAGTTATTTTATATTTTTCCTCAAGTAACCCATTGTATAGAACATGGGCAAAGCATTTTTTTCTCATTTCTTCTGTGCTCCAATCAACACCATCAAATGATTGGGGTATCACGGATTTATCTGTAAACCCCACACATGCATAGCGTCTCTATATCTAATCTTAGATGCTTTATCCCTTACAAAATCCATTATTTTATTAGCAACTCCGGTAGTATCTAAAGGTAAATTTATGTATAAGCCATAATAGTACCAATTCATATTCCAACGCCCTTCGGATTTAACCTCGTAAAAAGTAATTACTTCTAGGTTTACTGAGGGTTCGTGATTTACAGATGGTTGACTGTTTGCAGGAGGAGAAACAGATAAATCCTCCACGTAAGCTGGTGATAGTAGTAATAACATGCCCGATAGAAGGTATGAGACAAATAAAACTTTTCGGAATTGACCTTTCTCTTTGATACTTTTAAAGGATTTACCCAAAATCGGCATTTTTTTACTAAACGAA